>DATIYG010000307.1:0-3770 GCA_035517755.1 Rhizomicrobium sp.
GAGATAGAAGGCGCAGACCAGACCATTGTGGCCTGCGCCGATGATGATGGCGTCGTACTTCACAGCTGAATTGGTCCCGAAATCTCTTGAGCTTCCAAAGTTCTTTTGAGGAATTCTATCATTTCGGGCCGCTCGTCGCGCGCAAGATACCAGCAGAATTTGAGCAACCCGATTCCGAAAACGGCCATGATTAGGGGTGAACCGATCTCCAGCGCGTCCGGCAATTTGCCGAAGCTGTGGCCATTCAACGCTGCGACAAAGGCTTGGAAAAACATTGTGCCACCTGCCAACAGGATGAGACCAAACCAGACACACATAAAGGCAAACTCGATGCGGCGCATTCCGAATCGACACCGGATGTGCGTTCCGTCTGAATCTTCGTTCAATCGGGCTCGGAGAATGGTCTGAAAGGAATTGCCGTACCAAATGGCGCACCGGAGTGTCAGCGAGTCGCTTCGCGCGCGGCCGACAAAGCCTTTGGTCGACATCGACCAAGGCGAATGGATCGCAGCGCGCAGACGCTCCACGCATGTCGCTTGTGGCAACGGTGAAAGCAGCTCTACCGGCTTCAGTCGTTGAAACATTGTCCGGTCCGGGCGCCTTGTTTGCCGAACACGCCCCTTAGATGCCGAGCACGGACTCGGCGCTCTTCCACGGCAGGTTCTGCGCCTCGGCGACGGCGCCGTAGGTGAGTGTGCCTTTGTAGACATTCAGACCGGCGCGCAGGTGCGGATCCTTCTTCATCGCACCTTCCGCGCCCAGGCCGGCCAGCGCGATGGTGAAGGGCAGGGTGGCATTGTTGAGCGCGAAGGTGGAGGTGCGCGCAACGCCGCCCGGCATGTTGGCGACCGCATAATGCACCACGCCATCCACCATGTAGGTCGGATCGGCGTGCGTGGTGGCATGCGAAGTCTCGGCGCAACCGCCCTGGTCGATGGCGACGTCGACGATCACCGAGCCCTTCTTCATTTCGCTCACCATCTTGCGCGTGATGAGCTTGGGTGCTGCCGCACCCGGCAGCAGCACGCCGCCGATGACGAGATCGGCGCCGGTTACATGCTCCTCGATGGAATCCATCGTGGAGAACACCGTGTTCAGCATGGCGCCGAACTGCAGATCGAGTTCGTTCAGGCGGCGCAGCGACACATCGAGGATCGAGACATGCGCCTCGAGCCCCATCGCCATGCGCGCGGCATTGGTGCCGACGACGCCGCCGCCGAGCACGACGACCTTCGCGGCCGGAACGCCGGGCACGCCGCCCAGCAGCATGCCGCGTCCGCCCTGCGCCTTCTCGAGCGCATGGGCGCCTGCCTGGATCGACATGCGTCCGGCCACTTCGCTCATCGGCGCCAGCAACGGCAATCCGCCGAACCTGTCCGTCACGGTCTCATAGGCGATGCAGATGGCGCCGCTGTTCAAGAGACCCTTGGTCTGCTCGGGATCGGGCGCCAGATGCAGATACGTAAAGAGCACCTGACCGGGACGCAGCCGCTTGATCTCGACGGCCTGCGGCTCCTTCACCTTCACGATCATGTCGGCGGAGGCGAACACCTCGTCGGCATTGGGAAGGATCTTGGCGCCTACCTTGGTGTATTTGTCGTCGCCGAGGTCGATGCCGGCGCCGGCGTTGGTCTCGACGAACACGTCATGGCCGCGCGAGGTCAGCTCGCGCACGGCAGCAGGCGTCATGCCGACGCGGTATTCGTGATTCTTGATTTCCTTCGGCACGCCGATGCGCATAGGGCTTCCTCACTGTTCGGGCTGGGCGGACCAGCGGTCTTTTGCCTCCAGCGCTGCCACGAGAAAGAACACGATGAGCTCGAGGATGGCGGCGGCGCGGAGAATTTGCGGGTCGATTACCCGATTTGTCGCCGCTAGCAAAGCGTTCGTTCCCCACCAGAGCAAAGCCGTCAGCAACACCGGCCCGAGAAGCACGAAAATGACGAGCAATAGCCTCTTTAACGCAAGCATTTTGCTTCAAAGCCCCTTGGACATGCCCCCGCCGGACGCTAGACCGCCTCTGCCCGCGCTGCTAGAAGGGCCGCGCATGATTTGCGGGCCGAAAATGGATTTCTTTGGGGGAGATTTGCGAATTCGCCGCCCGGCTCCGCGCGCTTAGGCGATCTCGCGGAGACCCGGTGAAGCCGCTTTCCGCAACTCCCTCGAAGGCCTTAAGAAGAATGCCGAACGATTCCGAACCCAAGCCGCACGATTATCGCGCGACCCTTTTCCTGCCGACGACCGAATTCCCCATGAAGGCGGGCCTTCCCGAAGCCGAGCCGAAATGGCTGGCGCGCTGGGAGGGGATGCAGCTCGAGAAGAAACTGCGCGAGCAGTCGAAAGGCCGCAATCTCTTCCTGCTGCATGACGGGCCGATCTACGCGAATGGCGACATTCATTCCGGCACCGGCCTCAATCACATCCTGAAGGATTTCGTCGTCCGCTCGCAGCAGATGCTGGGCAAGGATGCGCCGTACGTGCCCGGCTGGGACTGCCACGGACTTCCCATCGAATGGAAGGTGGAAGAGAAGTATCGCGCCGAAGGCGTCGCGAAGGACAGCGTGCCGAAGGATCAGCTGCGCCGCGACTGCCGCGCCTTCGCGACGCACTGGCTCGGCGTGCAGCGCGAGCAGATCAAGCGGCTCGGCTGCATCGGCAATTGGGAACATCCCTACACGACGATGAGCTTCGCGGCGGAAGCCACGATCGCGCGCGAGGCGCACAAATTCGTGGCGAACGGATTGCTCTATCGCGGATTCCGTCCCGTGATGTGGTCGCCGGTGGAAAAGACTGCGCTTGCCGATGCCGAAGTCGAATACCACGAGAAGACCAGCCCGACGATCTATGTGAAGTTTCCGGTTGTTCAGCCAGGATCACAAAGTGTCGTGCCTGGTCAAAAGAAATTGGACGGCGGTGTTTCGTTTGTAATCTGGACAACCACCCCGTGGACGATCCCCGGCAACCGGGCGATCGCCTTCTCACCGGATATCACATACGGACTCTACGAAGTTGAAACTGCGCAAGAGGGTGCGTTCGCCGACGTCGGAGAGAGGTTGCTACTCGGCGATCCTCTCGCGGATCAGGTTTCTTCACATGCAAAGGTCTCACTCAGAAGAACCCGCGACATAAATCCATTCGGCATGATCGCGGCACATCCATTGCGCGGGCAGGGATACGAGTTCGATGTGCCTCTGCTGCCGGGTGAGCACGTGACGGGAGACACCGGTACAGGTTTCGTGCACACCGCACCTGGTCACGGCGAAGACGACTTCGAGCTCATCCTCAGGACCTTCCCGGCCTACACGCGCGAACATCCGGAAGCTTTCAACATCGTGCAGGAAGACGGATCGTTCGGTCCAACCGTCCCGTTGTTTGCTGGCAAGTTCATCCTGTCGCGCGACGGCAAGAAGGACGGCGACGCCAATCCGGCTGTGATCGAGGCGCTGAAGGCAGCTGGAAAGCTGCTCGCCAAAGGCACCTTGCGCCATTCCTATCCGCATTCGTGGCGCTCGAAGGCGCCGGTGATCTTCCGCGCCACGCCGCAATGGTTTGTCGCCATCGACAAGCCGATGCCGGAATTCGGCGGCGACACCTTGCGCCAGCGCGCGCTCAAGGCCATCGGCGATACCACATGGATTCCGGCACAAGGCCAGAACCGCATCGGCTCGATGGTGGAGGGACGGCCAGACTGGGTGCTGTCGCGCCAGCGTGCCTGGGGCGTGCCGCTCGCCATCTTCGTCAACAAGAAGACGGGCGAGGTGCTGAATGAT
>DATIYG010000308.1:0-4265 GCA_035517755.1 Rhizomicrobium sp.
CTCATGGTGGCCGGAAACGAGACAGCGAACGATGGACCGGCCGCATAGCTCGGCGTCGCGAGTGCCATGAACGACAGCGTCGCCGCTGCAGCAAAAATCCTCTTCATGAAATCCCCCTTCGCACACAGCGATCAAACCGCAGCAAGCGCCTGTTGCAAATCCTCGCAAATGTCGTCGGCATCTTCGAGCCCGACGGAAAGTCGCAGCATCCCCGACGTCACGCCAAGCGCCGCGCGGGCCTGCGGCGACAACCGCTGGTGTGTCGTGGTTTCGGGATGGGTGATGAGGCTCTTCGTGTCGCCCAGATTGTTCGAGATGTCGACCAGCTCTAGCGCATTCGCGAAACGGAACGCTTCGGCCTTGCCGCCATCCACCTCGAATGTCACGACGCCGCCGCCGCCTTTCATCTGTGCGAGAGCTAGCTTGTGCTGCGGGTGATCGTCGCGGAAAGGATAGAGCACGCGCGAAATCTTCTTCTGCCACGCAAGGAAATCAGCCACGCGCGCAGCATTTTCGCAATGCGCCCGCATGCGCATCTCGAGCGTCTCGAGACTCTTCAGATGCACCCAGGCGTTGAACGGGCTCATGGATGGTCCCGTGTTGCGCAGGAAGATCTGGAGGTGATCCTTCAGAAAATCCTCGCCACACAGGATGACACCGCCGAGGCAACGGCCCTGGCCGTCGATGTATTTGGTCGAAGAATGCACCACGATATCGGCGCCGAATTCGAACGGCTTCTGCAGGGCCGGCGACGCAAACGCATTGTCGACCACAAGCCGTGCGCCGGCGACATGCGC
Source organism: Rhizomicrobium sp. (assembly GCA_035517755.1). GTDB lineage: Bacteria > Pseudomonadota > Alphaproteobacteria > Micropepsales > Micropepsaceae > Rhizomicrobium. The sequence continues at coordinate 798 of DATIYG010000308.1, forward strand.
AATATCGGCGGCTGCCTTCAAATCGACGATCGCAAGCGTCGGATTGGCCGGCGTTTCGCAAAACAACATCTTCGTCTCGGGACGAATGGCGCGGCGCCACTGCTCGACATCGTCGCCATCCACGAGCGTATTCGTGATGCCGAATCGGCTCAGCACCTCCTCGACGACATAGCGGCAGGCGCCGAACATCGCCTTGGCGGCGACAACATGATCGCCGACGCGCAAGGCACACAAAAACGTCGCGGTCACGGCTGCCATGCCGCTCGCTGTCGCACGCGCAACCGGAGCGCCTTCGAGCGCCGCCATGCGGGACTCGAACATCGACACCGTGGGATTGCCGAAGCGGGTGTACTGGTAACCCGGCGCCTTTCCCTTGAAGCGCGCTTCCGCTTCCTCCGCGTCCTCGTAGGCGTAGCCGGATGTCAGGAACAGACCCTCCGCCGTCTCCTGAAACGGCGAACGCGTCTGGCCGCCGCGAACCGCGAGGGTCTGCGCGCGCCACTTGCCGGGCTTCTTGTTCGTCGCCATGAACAAAGAAGTGCCATCCTTGCCGGTCAGGGTCCAGCCGCATAAGGTCGCGAAACAGGGAGGGCTGATGAAAACACTCAACCACCATTCCGCTCTCATCTATGTGATGGTCGTCGTTTCCGCGGCGGACGGCGCCATGAGCGACCGCGAAATGCGCACGATCGGCGAGCTGATCCGGTCGCTGCCGGTGTTCCGCGACTTTGAGGAGCACCACCTTGTCCCCGTGTCTCAGGAATGTGCTGCCATGCTGCGCGAACCCGAGGGCCTCGAGGGCGTCCTCTCAATGATCCGCGAAGGCCTGCCCGCAAACCTGCGCGAGACCGCCTACACGCTGGCGCTGGAGGTGGCCCTTACGGACGCACGCGTGATGCTGGAGGAAATCCGGATTCTGGAGTTGCTGCGCCGCAGGCTCGGCCTCGATCGCCTCGTTGCCGCAGCGCTCGAGCGCGGCACACGCGCCCGGTACCAGATCGCGTCCGAGCGATGAGGCGTCTCCTGCTCCTCCGTCATGCCAAGACGGAGCAGATCAACAAGGACACACCAGCGGACCGCGACCGCGTACTCACGGAGCGCGGCCGCAGCGATGCGCCCAAGGTGGGCCAAGCCATGCAGCACAGGGGCTATCTGCCTGATCTTATCCTTTGCTCAACCTCGGCGCGAACCCGGCAGACCCTTGAACTCGCTGCCGCAGAATTCGGATCGGACATCGAGACGCAATTCGCGGACGCCATCTACGACGCGCGGGCAAGCGAACTCCTCAGGCTGATTCAGGCGCAGCCGGACACGAAGCCTCGGCTGCTGCTGGTGGGACACAACCCCGGGTTCGAGGACCTTGCCGGCGCCCTGGTCGACGAGGCGGAAGATTCGAAGGCGAAAGCGCGCATCGAGAAGATGGAAGAGAAATTCCCGACATCCGCGCTCGCCGTGATCGATTTCGTGGTTGACCGTTGGCGGGACGTGAAGCCGGAATCCGGCAGGCTGGTCGATTTCATTCGCCCCAAGGACCTGGATTAGCCGCGATCAGTTCGCGTTGCTGCGTTCGGCAAGGGCAAGCTTCTTCCAGCCGAATGCGTTCTCCGGCACCGCGTCGCCCATCATCTGCGCGGTCCGTCCGGCAATGAGCTTGCCGCCCATGGCTTCGTAGAAGTAGCGCGCCGGATTTCCGGCATGCGCCCAGATCACACACGAAGAAATGCCGCGCTTGCGCATGGCCTCGAAGCCGGCACGCAAGAGTGAACGCCCCGCGCCCCGACCGTAAAACCCGGGATCGACATAAAGCGTATAAACCTCGCCCTCGTATCCGAGCGCATTGTCCCGCGCCGGGCCGAAACTCGCCATTCCGACGATGCCGTGACTACCGCATTCGGCGACCAGCACGCTTTCGCGGCCGCGCGCCTTGATGGCGGCGCGCCATCGCGCTGCCTGTCCGCGCGGGGTCATGGCGCAAAGAAGGCGGTGCGGCAGGATCCCCGCATAGGTGTCGTGCCAGGATTCAATGTACACGCGCGCAACATCTGCCGCGTCTTCCGCGCGCGCCTGTCTCACGCCAATGATGCGCTGACCCATGCTTGGAATGTTGTACCCGCCGTTTCGGCTCGGCAAGGGCTGCCGCGGATTTCTGGTTCAATTGTTTGAAGCGGCGCGACCGCGCGACCCGCGCTCGTTCGATCCTCAAGATTTGCGCGACGCCAGCGTGTGTTCATCCCGTTAACGCGCGGTCATCGTGGCGCGGCCACAACAATGGCGAATTGAAGGCGGACGTCGTTGTCGCATTGGGCGTCGCGCCGCTTTTGCAAATGGCTGAAAGGGGTTACAGTGATTCCCAATCGACCGTGCCGCACGAGTATGCGTAAGGAGGGCCGGCGATCTCAAATGCGAGGACGCGTCGGGAGGGTAATGCTTTGTGCGGGGAAACCCGCGCAAACGCGCGGGATTGTGCACGGCTGAAAAGGGAACAAATGACGTTGCTTAAGGATTACTTCACGGCGGAGTGAGAGGATGACGCCGTGCGTGGGGTTCAACGGTCTTGTCATGCTCGAGAAGGACCACAACATAAGTTGTGGAAGGGCGTGCTGGACGTTTAGGGAGTCTGGGCTCGATGAGCACGCTTGATGTGTTCGATATCTTCACGCGGGATTACGCACGCGAGCGTTTCGAAACGATGACGCTGCGCGACTGGCTGCTGGCCGCACGCGACGACAAAATGTTCTACGCGGGCCCGGCCGAGCGCCTCGTGGCCGCGATCGGCGAGCCTGAACTGGTTGACACGGCGCAGGATTCCCGCCTCGGCCGCCTCTTCTTCAACCGCACGATCAAGCTCTACCGCGCCTTCGACGGCTTCTACGGTATGGAAGACACGATCGAGCGCATCGTCGGCTACTTCAAGCACGCGGCGCAGGGTTTGGAAGAGCGCCGTCAGATTCTCTACCTGCTCGGGCCCGTGGGCGGCGGCAAGTCGTCGCTGGCCGAGCGGCTCAAGGATCTGATGGAGAAGCATCCGATCTATGTGCTGAAGGCGGGCGACCAGATCAGCCCGGTGTTCGAGAGCCCGCTGGGGCTCTTCCGCTCCCAGGAGCTGATGGATCTGCTGTCTGACAAGTACGGCGTCGACAAGCATCGCATGACCGGCATCATGAGCCCGTGGGCGGTGAAGCGGCTCGACGAATTCGGCGGCGACATCTCGAAATTCGAGGTGGTGAAGCTGTATCCCTCGAAGCTGCGCCAGATTGCGGTCGCCAAGACCGAGCCGGGCGACGAGAACAACCAGGACATCTCCTCGCTCGTCGGCAAGGTCGATATCCGCAAGCTGGAGCACTATTCGCAGAACGATCCGGACGCCTACTCGTTCTCTGGCGGTCTGTGCCGCGCCAATCAGGGCCTGCTCGAATTCGTCGAGATGTTCAAGGCGCCGATCAAGGTGCTGCACCCGCTGCTGACGGC
>DATIYG010000309.1:0-5109 GCA_035517755.1 Rhizomicrobium sp.
GCCAGCGTGACGGTCGAATGCGCCGCTGTCGCGCGCAACGATGCACCCCACTGCTTTTGCCAACCGGGCGCCGAGCCGCAATTGACGATCAGCCGCTGGCCGCCGGCACTGAACTCGAACGACAGGCATCCCGCATGCGCCGTGTTGGCGAACACGCCTTCGGGAGTCTTGCCGCAATCGAGCACGAGAAATGCGCGCCCGGCCGCCATGCGATGAAATCCCGAATGCGGCGCAAACGCGAAGGGCTGCCCGCGCACGGCATCGCGCGCCAGTAGGCTCTCCACCATTTTCGCGTCGCCCTCATTGCCGCCGTTGAACATGGCGAGCGTGCCGTCGCCCATGCGGAAGAAGCGGAGCATGGGCGCCATGCGGTCATGCGCGTTGCGGATGGAGGGCGGCGTCGGCTGACCGATGGCCGTCAGCGCATCGCCAACCATCAGCAGCAGATTGTGCGCCTCGAGCAGCGCTTCCGGCGACCGGCTCGCATGACCACCATCGGGAAGGATCTGCTTGCCGATCTCTTCTTCCAGCAGCTTCAGGCCGTCGGCCAGCCGCTTCGGACTGTCGTCGAGGCACGCACCGGATAGCGCGAGTGCCGCCGCCGTTTCCAGTCGCGCGAATCCTTCCGGCGCGGACTCGGCAATGCGCGCCAACATGCGGCTCTGCTCGCGCAAGGAGACGAACAGCTTCGACCGCCACAGCACGTCGGAATTGGCCAGCGCAAAGCGGCCATGGGCGAAGATATGGGTCAGCCGCCGCGCGAGGATTTCCGGCGACCACGCCGGCTCCGAATAGCGTCCATTGCGCTTGACCCATTGCGCCATGAGATTCGTGGCCAGCCGCCGGGCCGGTTCCCCACCGGCCGCGGACAACGGCGCCAGCCAGGCAAAGCCATTCAGCGCTCCCGCCCACACTTGCGACGGCGGCGTCATCTCGAACACCGGCTTGTCCACCACATCGACCGTCTCACCCGCGAACCGGAAACGGCCACGCAAGAGTGCATCCGCATCTTCGAGATGACGCGGCCGCGCATCGTGCGGATGGAACACGATGCGGTCCGGCATCTTGCCGGCCAGGAATGCGCGATAGGCCCAGCTCGCCCGCCACACACGGCGCAACGGCGCAACCACGCGCGCCAGCAGCACGCGAAGAAGTTCGGGGAGCAGCGAAAGCCGGAACCGACCTGTCGCCGAGTCGTCTGTCATGGCGGTCAGCCGCGCAAGCTTGCGATGTTCGCTGCGTAGGCGGCCGGCCCTCCCTTGAACACCGAAGTTCCTGCGACAAGGACGTTGGCGCCGGCAGCGATCGCGCGGCGCGCGGTTTCCGGCGTGATGCCGCCATCGACCTCGAGATCGATATCGCGGCCAGATTTGGCGATACGCGCCGCCGCAGCTTCGATTTTCGTGAGCTGGCTTTCGATGAACGCTTGGCCGCCGAAGCCCGGATTGACCGTCATGATGAGCACGAGATCGACCAGATCGAGCACATTGTCGATGGCATCGATCGGCGTGCCCGGATTGAGAACGATCCCCGGCCGCTTGCCGTACGACCGAATCAATTGCAGCGTGCGATGAATGTGCGGTCCGGCTTCCGGGTGAACCGTGAGTCCATCGGCGCCGGCCTCGCAAAAGGCTTCCACGAACGGATCAACCGGCGAGATCATCAGATGCACGTCGAGCGGCTTCTTCGCGTGCGGCCGGATCGCCCTCACCACCGCAGGCCCGATCGTGATGTTGGGCACGAAATGGCCATCCATCACGTCGACATGGATGAGATCGGCGCCGGCTTTCTCGATTGCCTCCACTTCCGCCCCCAGCCGCGAGAAATCCGCGGACAGAATCGAAGGTGCGATGCGGACGGGCTTTGGCATGATTGAAGCCCATAAGGCCGGATTCTCGGCCCCGGAGCAAGGCGGAACCGCGAGTCGAATTTCAGGCCTGCGACTGTTCCAGTGTGCGCATCCAGCCCGGCCGTTCGGAAGCCACAAGCGCGAGGGCGAAGAGCGGCATCCACATCAGGCGCGACTGGTATCGTCCATGCGGACCCGACATCACGCCGCAAATCATGGCATTGCCGATGAGCGCCGCCAGGATAAATCCAAACAGCACGGCGGACCGGCGGTCGAGCGCCCGAAAGGCAAGTACGAAACACACGATCAGCAGCACCAGCGCAAGCGCCGCCACCGGCACGTGGATCACATTGATGCCGAAGAACGGAATGGCGCCCTTCTGTTGACGCGCCAGATCGTAGGCCGGCAGCTGGGTTGGCATGAAGATGCGGAAGTCGCGGCCGATGATCCATTGCTGCGGATCGATGCCGTCGCCGGTCTGGAACACGACAAACTGCTCGGCGGAGTCCTTCGCGGCCATCGCCAGATTGAGAAAGGGATGGCGAATCAGGCTCTCGCGCACCAGCGCATCGGATTCCTTCTCCGTCCTGATGAAGCGGCCGAGTTTGTTGAACGGCGTCCCCGGTCCCCACAGATACTGGTCGGCGCGCTTCGGCAGTTCGGTGCGATACTGGCAGAGCTTGTAGTCGGCCTGCGCGCAGGTCTCGTTCAGCACCTTGGTGATGATGCCGTCCTGCATCATGCGCGCCATGGCGAACACGCCGCCGGCTCGGCTCAGGAAGACATGGCGCGTGTAGTGAAAATTGGCGGCGTAGATCATTGCAACCGCGAGCAGCGTGCTGGTCACCGGCAAAAGCAGATGCGCCCGAGGCCAATCATTGCGCGCGAACAACCGGTAGAGCGCCGTCGCCAGGATCAGGCCGGCGGCCAAACCGATATGCGACGGATGGCAGGCAATCGACAACGCACAGACCAGGACGAGCGCCGCCACGCGCCCGCGCCCGAGCGTGCTCGCATGGAACGCCAGCAAATACAGCGACAGCACGAGCAGCGCGGTGAAGCAGTCCGGTTCGATCTCGGCCGCTTGCCACGGCAGCGCCGTGAGGACCGCCAATCCGGCGCCGATCGCCAGCATCGAAGACAGTTTCAGACGCGGCGCCAATGCCCGCGCCATCTCCACAATCACGAACGATGTCAGCAACACTTGCAGTATCGCAACGAGCCACAGGCTCACGCCGCCGCCGGCATAGCGGATGAACAGCGAGAACACCGGCGATCGTTCTGGCACGAAGCGATCGGTGAAGCCTTGAAAGATGTAGGCGCCGGTGTCGTAGAAGACGAGCGGAAAGCCGTTCCAGAACGCCGCCGCCAGCAAGATTGGGCAAAGCGCAATGATGGCGACAGCTTCCGACAGGGGTTCGGCAATGCGACGCGCGAGGAATTCGGGCACTCTGAATCGTCCCGTCGCGGTCACGACAGCGTTGGAGGTACTGGCTTCGCTCATGTCCCGAAAAAAACGCCCCTGCGCAATGAAACTCATACCGATTCCCACTGTGCGAACAAAGATGTACGGGCCCCTTGCACGGCCCGTTCCGCGTTACATTTTCTTCACCCGCGCGGTTGACTAAGCGCCCCCCACCCCTACACTCGCGGCGCTTCGGAATCTCCAGGATTAATCAATGGCGGATAACCCCCAGCCGCCCCGCCCGCGCCCCCTGTCTCCGCATCTGACCATCTACAAATGGCCGATCACCATGGCGACCTCGATCACCCATCGGGCGACGGGAGTAGCGCTTTCGGCCGGCATGGCATTCCTGGCCTGGTGGCTCGTGGCGCTGGCCAGCGGACCGGAGATGTATCAGCCGTTCTTGACCGCGGCCGGCAGCCTGCTCGGGCAGTTGGTGCTGTTCGGCTTCGCCTGGTCGCTCGTCTATCATTTCCTGAACGGAATTCGGCACTTGGCGTGGGACATGGGCTACGGGTTTGCCGTGCCGACGGCCAACAAATCCGGCGTGCTGGTGATTGCCTTGTCGGTCCTGATCGCCATCGGAATTTTTGTCATGGCCTACGCGATGTTGCGTCACGGAGTGCCCGTGCAATGAGTCTCGAGACGCCGTTGCACAAGGTTCAGGGACTCGGCTCCGCCCATTCCGGCGTCACGCATTTCTGGCGTGAGCGCGTGACAGCGGCAGCACTCGTTCCGCTCTCCGCCTGGTTTGTCGTCTCGGTTGTGCGGCTGGTCGGTGCCAGAGAGGCGGAGGTCGCCGGCTATTTCCAACGCCCGTGGAACGCGTTGCTGATGGGGCTGTTCGTCATTCTCACCTGCGTTCACATGACGCTCGGATTGCAGGTGGTGATCGACGACTACGTGCACGGCACCGGCCAGCGCATCGTCCTTATTCTTCTCAACCGCGCCTTCGCCTGGATCATCGGAGGCATTTCGCTCATTGCCTTGCTCAGATTGGCTGTTGGATGACCGACGCTTATCCCATCACCGATCACACCTTCGACGTCGTCGTCGTTGGGGCCGGCGGCTCGGGCTTGCGCGCAACGCTCGAATGCGCGGCGCGCGGATTGAAGACGGCGTGCGTGACGAAGGTATTCCCCACGCGCAGCCACACGGTGGCGGCGCAAGGCGGTGTGGCGGCCGCACTGGGCAACATGGGCGAGGACGATTGGCGCTGGCACATGTACGACACCGTGAAGGGATCGGACTGGCTGGGCGACCAGGATGCCATCGAATACATGTGCCGCAGCGCGCCGGAAGCGGTGTACGAACTCGAGCATTACGGCGTGCCCTTCTCGCGCACGGAAGATGGCCGCATCTACCAGCGCGCCTTCGGCGGCATGACATCGAATTTCGGCAAGGGCATTGCGCAACGCACCTGTGCGGCGGCTGATCGCACCGGCCACGCCATCCTGCACACGCTGTACGGCCAATGCGTGAAGCATGAGGTGAATTTCTTCATCGAATACTTCGCGCTCGACCTGATCGTGGAAGACGGCGCGGTGCGCGGACTGATGGCGTGGAATCTGGACGACGGCACGATCCACCGTTTCCGCACCCACAAGGTGATCATGGCGACGGGCGGTTACGGCCGCACCTATCTCTCCTGCACCGGTGCCCACACGCAGACAGGCGACGGCAACGCCATGGTTCTGCGCGCGGGCTTTCCGCTCGAGGACATGGAGTTCGTGCAGTTCCATCCCACCGGCATCTATGGCGCCGGCGTACTGATCACGGAAGGCGTGCGCGGCGA
>DATIYG010000310.1:0-4001 GCA_035517755.1 Rhizomicrobium sp.
GGCGCGATGTGGATCATGTTGTTGCAGACGATCGCGTCGGCGCGCGCAACCGGCCAGGAATCCGCCGTCACGTCGAGATGCACTGGCGCCAGCAGGTTCGGGGCAGACGCCGCCGCCCGATGCGCCGCGATGCTGGCGAACGCCTCGGCATCGGGATCGGTCGGCTGCCAGACGAGCGACGGCAGCTTCTGCGCGTAATAAACCGCATGCTCGCCGCTGCCGCTGGCGATTTCCAGCACCAGCCCCTGCGCCGGCAGCACGCGCCGGAGCACGTCGAGAATTGCATCGCGGTTGCGCGCGACGTGGGGGCGATAGATGCGAGGGTCGGAGGATCGCGACATGAGTTGTGGTTACACGCGCAGCACGATCCGTCCCCCGCACGGGTGAACGCGCTGCATCGATTCGTCGAGCTTGATACCGAATGTCCCGGCAAGGCCCGCGCGACCGGCCGGCGTAAGCCGCAGCGCCCGGCTATCGGGCTCGCGCTTGAACCAGCCCAGCGTCAGCAGGCGGTCCAGAATCGCCGCGCCAACTAGGCCGCGGACGTGATAGCGGCGCTCGCTCCAGTCGAGGCAAGGCTGGCAGAAAATCCGCCGTGTCCTCGGCGTGAGGTTGGCGCCGAATTCGGCAAGGAAACGCTCGCCCGAAGCGGTGACCTCACCGCCTTCGTCGGTGAGCACAATGTGACCCATAGCCACGAGCGCATCAGTGACGGCGACTCCGATTTGACCAGCCATGTGATCGTAGCAACTTCGGGCAAAGCGGAGTGCATCATCGCCTGCTGAGCGCGGCTGGCGGCGCGGTGGCACCTCGATGGCGGCAACGACCTTGATGCTCTCCAGCATTGTGGCGACCAGCGGAGATGCGATCCGGTAATAGCTGAAGCGGCGCCGGCGCGTGACCGTCAAAAGCCGCGCAGCGACGAGCTTGCTCAGGTGGCCGCTCGCCGTCGAGCGGGAAACATTGGCGCAGTAAGCAAGCTCGGTTGCCGTCAGCGACTGGCCGCCCATGAGCGCGTTGAGCATCGTCGCTCGCGCAGTGTCACCCACGAGAGCGGCCACTTCCACCAGATTTGCGGCCGCGACCATCCGTCACCCTATCGCCGATCGCGCGAGCATATCAATCGGGAACAGTTTGGCATGGGCCGAACCATTCGCGCGAGACAATGGCGAACCTCATCGCAACAATGCGCCGATGTTGATCCACACACTGTATTTCGAGCGATCAGGTATCCTTGCTGCCGTGTTTTGCAGCCTGATCGCTGCTGGCCTCCTGAAGGGGACAATCGGGGTCGGCATGCCGGTCGTCGCGCTGCCGCTGCTATCGCTGTTCATCGACATCAAATCAGCGGCCATGCTGCTGAGCATGCCTCTGATCTTCAGCAACCTGCCGCAGGCGCTGGAAGGCAGAAAGACTGGACACTGCCTCATGCAGTTGTTGCCGGTAATGCTCGGAATGATTCCCGGTCTCTTCCTTGGCGTTCGCGTTCTGCTGGCGCTAGACGCGAACGTCGCAAAGATTGTTGCAGGCTTTGTGCTGATCGGTATCGGCGGCGTCACGCTGTTCGCGCCGAAGCTGCAACTTCAGCCTCGCCTGGTTCTGCCGGCCGGCGTCGCATTCGGATTTTTCGGAGGGATACTGGGAGGCATCGCGGCAATGGCGGGGCCGCTGGTTTTCATATTCCTGCTGGCCAAGGGGCTGCGCGGAAGGGAGTTCACCAAGCAGGCATCGCTGTATCTCGTCGTTTCCGCGGGCTTGCTGGCAATTCTCCTGACCGCCAGCCGCCAGTTCAGCTGGCCTGACGTCTCAATCTCGACGGCCGCCATGTTGCCGGTCGCGCTCGGCATGATCGCCGGGCAACATGTGCGCGATAAAATAGCACCCGAGACGTTCAGGAAGCTGGTACTGATCGCAGTCATTGCCGCCGGCGCCGAGCTGGTACGACATGGTTTCTTCAGTTGACGGGCTTGCGGATGCACGTGGCCGGTTCGTCTGGGTGACGCCGCAGTTCGGCCTACACCGAACCATTAGTGCGTGACGTCGCACCACCGATTTGCGAGATTTCACGCATCGTCGATTCCACCGGAAACGAGTCATGAAACGCAAATCGCTGCGCATCGAGCCGATCTCGGATTATCTGGAGCGCTATCGCAAGGGATCGCGCGCCTATCCCGTCGCCATTGCGGGCGATATGGTGTTCGTCTCAGGGTTACCACCGTTCGACCCGGAGACTGGCAACATCAAGCCGCTGCCGTTCGCGCGGCAGGCCGAACTTATCATGGCGCAGATGAAGCATTGCCTTGAAGCCGCCGGCACCTCGCTCGACAACGTGCTGAAATGCAACGTCTACTGCGTGCCGGGCGAAGACCGCTTTGCGACCTTCAACGAGATTTACGGGCGCTATTTCCCGGATACTTCGCCGGCCCGCGTGTTCATGCACGTGCCATCCTGGCCGGGACCGTTTGATATCGAAGTTGATTGCGTGGCAGTGCTGTGAAACATCCCTAACCGTCATGGCCGGACTTGTTCCCTGCATCCACCTCTTTGCCGCGGCTCGACTGTTGAGACGTGGATGCCCGCGACAAGCGCGGGCATGACGAGTCGGAAATGCAATCGCAATAGAACGCAAAAAAGCCCCGCGGAAACCCGCGGGGCTTTTGGTCTGAATATCGTGATGAGGAATGAAGCGTTCCGTCCTTGGCAGGCCTGGCAGCGATCTACTCTTTCCAGGCCTTGAGACTTTGGACCGCCGGCGTGCCGCGCAGTGGAAAAATCGAACGCGAGGACGCAAAGGTCACGTCGGAGCCATACCGTCCTGATAAAAAAGCTGCCCAAAGGCAGATGCGCCATGACCCAAGCCCTTCCCGCCGGCATTCCGCAACTCGAAGACACCCCGCACAGCCGCGAGAGCATCGTCGATGCGCTGCGCACATCGGCCGCGACGCCTTCGGTGGAGGTTGCGTTCGGCGCGCTCTACGCCGCCGCCATCGAGCCGGACATTCTCGCTGTCCTGAACCGCGCGCAGCGCGAGGACCTGGATACGCCGGATCAGCGGCTGCTGTTCCGCGGCATCCACATCCTCGGCGGCCGGCAGATGCCCGCGGCATACCGGCCTTTTATCGCGTTCCTGCGCGGGCCGCGCGAACAGGCCGAGATGCTGGGCGACGCCATCACCGAGACGTTGCCGAAAATCCTGGCCGGCCTGTTCGACGGCGACGATGAACCGCTGCGGGCGCTGATCACCGATACCGAGGTCGATATGTTCGTTCGCGCGGCCGGCCTGCGCGCGATGGCAACGCTGTGCTTCGACGGCCGGATCGAGCGGCAGGCGTTCGCAGCGTTCCTGCAGCGGCTCGATGACGAAAGGCTGCCGAAGAACGACGACTTCCTCTGGGACGCCTGGATGGGTGTCATCGGCGTCCTCGGCATGACCGATCTGGCGCCGCGGGTGCGGGCGGCCTTCGCGGACGAACGAATTGCGCCCTACATGAGCGGCGAGATGCACTTCGACCGCCTGCTCCACGAGGCTTCGGCGCGGCCGGACGACCGCCGACGCCTCGCCGACGAGGGAATGGGCACGATCGAAGACGTGCTGGCCGAGCTCGAAATGTATTCGGCTTGGAACGATGACGACCCCCATGAGGCGACCGATGGCGACCTGCTGGACTGGGCGCCCGAAGGTTTAGCATTGCGCCCCGTCCACAACCCACTCCGCGACGTCGGCCGCAACGATCCCTGCCCCTGCGGCAGCGGCAAGAAATTCAAGAAGTGCTGTTTGCGGACGTGAGGCTGTAGGATGGGTTGAACGGAATGAACCCCATCGCCTGACCCGTGCCGACGTAGGGTGAGCGAAGCGAAGCCCCCGGAGTACAAGATGTGAGCACGGCGCGGGGCTTGTCATCGGACCGCGTTTCGCTTGGATCCATTGGCGCCTCTGCCCGCACTTGCATCGGCCGGATCGGATTAAATTGAGCGCGTTTTAAGAGGACCGACTTGGGTGA
>DATIYG010000311.1:0-6409 GCA_035517755.1 Rhizomicrobium sp.
TCGCGCGACCGCGCCGCCGGCGCAAAGCTCGCCGAGCGCGAGGCCATCAATGCCATCGTGATGGATGACGGCCACCAGAATTTCACGCTTGCGAAGGATCTGTCGATTGTCGTGGTCGATGCGGCGACGGGGTTCGGAAACGGGCACGTACTCCCCGCAGGTCCCCTGCGCGAACCGATCGGAGCCGGCCTCGCCCGCGCCCATGCGATGGTGGTCGTCGGCGAAGGCCCATTCATGCCAGCAAAATTCGGCAAGCCGGTGCTGCGAGCACAGCTCGTGCCGGTGGATGTTGTCGGCTTGTCCGGCCGAGCGGTTGTGGCGTTTGCCGGCATCGGGCGCCCGGAGAAATTTTTCGAGACGTTGGAGAAGCTCGGCGCCACACTGATCGAAACGCGCGCCTTCCCGGACCATCATATCTACACCGCGGCCGAGGTCGCGCGGCTTAAGGCCACGGCCCGGGGCAAAGACGCACTCCTGATGACGACCGAGAAGGATTTCGTCCGCCTCACGACGGCCGAGCGGCAGGACATGCGCTATCTGCCGGTGCGTGCGGCCTTCGAGGATCCGGCAGCGCTGACAGCGTTGCTTGACACCGTGGCGCCCTCCCGATAGCGCGGCCCTCAATGGCGACCCAGGCACCCATTCCCACCATGCCGCTGGCATTGAAAATCCGTTACTTCGCGGAGGCGGCGGCATTCTTCACCTTCATCGGATTTTTCCGGCTGTTCGGACTCGATACCGCATCCGCGATCGGCGGCTGGTTCGGCCGCAGCGTGTTGTACCGAACCTCCGTGACGAAGCGCGCGCGGGCCAATCTCGAAGCGGCATATCCCGAGAATTCCGATGCTGAAATCGAATCCATCATCCGTGAGATGTGGGACAGCCTCGGCCGCACGGTTGCCGAGTACGCGCATCTGCCGAAGCTTTCCATGCTGGGCGACGATCCGCGCATCAAGGTCGCCAACCTGGAGAAGGCAAACCAAATTCTCGAACAGGGCAAGGGCATCCTGTTCGTCTCTGGCCATTTCGCCAACTGGGAGACGATGCCGTTCGCGGCGAACCAGTACGGCGTCGAAGGCGGCGTGGTGTATCGGCCGCTCAACAATCCGTATGTCGATCGCTGGATGGTGAAGCAGCGGCGCACCAACGGCCCGCAGGACCAGATCAGCAAGGGCGCACAGGGCACCAAGCGCATCTTCACGCTATTGCGCGCTAACAAGGCGATCTTCCTGCTCGTCGACCAGAAAACCAACGAAGGCGTGCCGGCGCCGTTCTTCGGCCGCATCGCCATGACGACACCGGCGCCGGCCGCACTCGCGCTGAAGCTTGGCTCGATCATTCTGCCGGTCTCGAACGAACGCACTGGTGGCGCGCGATTCCTGATGACGGTGCACGACCCGATCGAATTCAAACCAAGCGGCGATTACGACCGCGACGTGCTCGACCTGACGGTCAAGATGAATGCGGTGATCGAGCAGGCCGTGCGGCACCGGCCGTCGCAATGGCTGTGGATTCACCGGCGGTGGCCGAAGGAAGGCGATGCGCCGCGCAAGCGCCGCGGCAAGCAGGCTCAGGCTCTGGCCGGCAATGGCGTGCGCGCCGAAAGTGACGGATCGAGCCGCATCTGAAACCAGTTGAGGCCCCAGTGCAGGTGCGGGCCTGTGGCGCGTCCCTTCATGCCGACCAGCCCGATCACGTCGCCGCGCTTCACCGCCTGGCCGACGGCAACCTTCAGCGTGTTCTGGTGCAGATAGGACGTGAACACGCCGTGGCCGTGATCGAGGAGCGTTGTACCGCCGGTCAGGAAGAAGTCGGGCTCGGCCAGCACCACCGTTCCATCGGCCGGCGCGTGGATCGGGGTGTTGGCATTCGCAGCAATGTCGACTCCGAAATGCGGCGCCTGTAGTTCGCCGTTCAGCTTGCGCTGGCTGCCGAACGGGCTGCTGATGATGCCGGCGATCGGCCAATCGAACGGCTCGGCGAACGCCACGCCGGCGCTGTCGCGCTTGCGCGCTTCCGCCACCATCGCGTTCTCGCGGTGGATGCGCTCCACCTCTTCCGGTGACGGCGTGACGGTCTTCTCCGGCAGGCCATTCACCTCCTGAAGTTCGTATTTACGGATCGTCGGCAGGAGGTCGTGCGTTTCATTCGCTCCGTCCGCCAGCTGCGCAGTCACTCTTGTCGCATTGGTCTGATCGTATTCGAAGCCGAACGCGAAGGTGCCGTCGGCAGAAACCAAAACCGGCGTCCCGTTCACGGTTACCTTGCTCCCGGCCGGCGCACGACCGATGACAAGGCTCGCCTGCTCCATCGAACCGGAAAAGGAAACGCGCGATGGGGTCGCCAATACCGCACGTGGCGCAACCGACAGAGCCGCAGCGCTTGAAACAAACAGACGCCGCGAGATCATTTGGGGGTCAGGCCCGCTTCCTGGAATCGCTTCAGCGCGATGTCCGGCGTGGCATAGGCTTCCTGCAGATCGACGCTCCAGTAGCGCAACGCCTCGAGCGGGATCCGTGTGTCGGTGACCGCGCACAGCACGAACGATCCCGCCTTCACCACGCGATATTCGCCGTCCAGGTACTCGACTTCAGCCATTCCGTCGGGGCGAAAATCGCGCTCCATTTTGTTCATGACGCAACTCCTGACATGTGAACTTAACGCGCGGACGCGTGAAACGGGAGTGAAATCTAAAACAGATCGCCCTGCCCCGGACCAGCCTTTTTCGGTCGTCCCGAGCGCTGCAATGGCTGACGCGGCGGACCGGTACCGACTGCGCTGGTTGATTCGTCGGCAAAAGTCAGCGTGAGCGCTTCGCCGGAACGGATAGCGGCGGCGCGGCGACGCAATTCGCCGTCGGGGCCGCGCACCAGCGCAAAACCGCGCTCCAGCACGCCACGATAGCTGACGCCCTCAAGAATGCGCGAAAGACTTTCGAGCCTGGCCTGCTTTTGCGCGACCCTCGCGCGCTCTCCCCGCACCAGCCGCTCGCCCAGCGCCAGCACGCGCTCTCCGCACACGCCCATGTGGCGGCGGATCGCGGTGGGTCGCAAGAGCGTGGCGGCTTCGGTGAACGCGCGACGATGCTCCTGCAGATTGCGCAGCAGCGCCTGTCCGAGATGCTCGGACGCATAGTCCAGCCGCTGGCGTGGTGTGGCGAACAACTGATCGGCACGCGGCAGCACCCGCACGAGTCCGGCCAGACGGGTGCGGCGCTGCGAGAGTCCGCGCATCGTGGTCTGCGTGAGGCGGCGATCGAGATCGGTGGCTTGCGAAATGAGGTCGGCGCGAACCGGCACGGCCATCTCGGCGGCCGCAGTGGGCGTTGGCGCGCGGCGGTCGGAGGCAAAGTCGATCAAGGTGGTGTCTGTTTCATGGCCCACCGCGGAGATGAGCGGAATGGCGCTTTCGGCGGCCGCGCGCACGACAGCTTCGTCGTTGAACGCCATCAGGTCTTCGATCGAGCCGCCGCCGCGCGCGACGATGAGAACGTCCGGCCGCGGAATTCGTCCGCCCGCCGGCATCGCATTGAATCCACGGATGGCGGCCGCGACTTCCGCCGCAGCGCGCTCGCCCTGCACGGCCACCGGCCACAGCAGCACGCGACGGGGAAAGCGCGCGTCGAGCCGATGCATGATATCGCGGATCACGGCACCCGTGGGCGACGTGATCACGCCGATGACATTCGGCAGGAACGGGAGCTTCTTCTTGCGGCTTTCGTCGAACAGTCCCTCGGCAGCGAGCCGCTTCTTGCGCTCCTCCAGCATCGCCATCAGCGCGCCGAGGCCTGCAAGCTCGATCTGCTCGACCACGATCTGATAGCGCGACGAACCCGGATAGGTGGTGATGCGCCCCGTGCAGACGATCTCGAGCCCGGCTTCGGGCTTCACGCGCAACAGGCGCGCGGTCATCCGCCATACGACGGCATTGAGGCAGGCCTTCTCGTCCTTCAGGTCGAAATAGATATGGCCGGAGGAATGGAATTTGAGGTTGCTCACTTCGCCGCGCACGCGCACGAACGGATAGGCGTCCTCGACCGTTTTCTTCAGCTCGGCGGAAAGCTCGCTGACGCTGTATTCCGGCAGGTTGGTGCGAACGGGTTCAGACATTCCTCAAGCCTGCCAGATTCGCAATGGCATGTGCCTGGCGATGTGGTGAAAATCCCTGTCGGCCGTCAGCATGGTCAGATCATAGCGCAGACATAGTTGTGCGAGCAGCGCGTCGACCGATTCGATCTGTACGCCGGCACGCCGGCAGCGGCCGAAAAGATCAGCGGCGCTCACATGGTCCTCCCATTCCGGCGTCAGGCAAGGAAGCAACGCCAGGCGCGCGATGATCTGGACGCGCTGGCGCGGTCCCGAAACACCTTGCAGGATTTCCTGCACGATCAGGCCCGTAGTGAAGACTGTGTCACCGGCATTGATGGCGCGGGTCAATTCGGCGACGAACAGACCGCCCGGCCCATCGCGGCGAAGCGCCAGGGACCAGACGCTCGTGTCGACGAAGATGTTCAACGGCGTTTGCGCGCGGCTTTGTAGTCGTAGGTCGGGTCCCAATCGAGCTTGCCGAACAGATCCAGTATGCGTTTCTGTTCGCGCCGTCCGATGAACTCCTTGAGCGCTTTGGTGACCGCGGCCTTTTTCGTCCGCTCGCCGCTGATCCTCAGGGCCCGTTCCAGCAAATCGGGATCGATTGAGAGGTTTGTGGCCATGTGTGAACTCCTACACATAGGTTCGCACAAATGTGGATGGCGGGCAAGGTCAGCGCGCTTGCCGCGACGGGCCATGCAGTAAAGAAGCCTGGACCCAGCCCTGTTGCGCGGCGGCGCCCTCGCCCACGCGCACGAACGTCCATTTGCCGTGGGTCGCGACTGGCGTCACCGCGGCATTGAGCGGCAACACCATCAGGATCGGCGCGGCCGATGTCGGCCGCGTACGCAGATTCGCGATGGGCGCCGAGACAGTCCAGACCTGCGAAACCTTCGGGGGTGACAATCGAAAGCCGGCCGCTTCCTGAAGCAACGGCTTCAGATGACCGTTCGGGCCCATCTCCTGCTTCCACACACCGACGGCCAGCGGTGCTGCACGTTGGGCCGCGAGAATGGCGAGTGCCGCGACGAGCGCCGTCCAAGCGAACTCGCGCGTCACGTGCAACATCATCTTCAAACGCTGCCCAAACTGAAGGCTGCGCGCCGTCCTCTGCTGCTGCGCCTCTGCGGGTGAATTCCGGCGTGCGCGCTCCTGATCGCATGCGGCCCACGCTTTCGCGATTTCACTATCTTTCTCGTCAAGGGCCTGCTGCGCCTGGGCAAGCTGGCGACGGAGTTCCTCCATCGTCGCTTCGGCGCGCTGAACAGTCATGCGCGCGGTGGCTGTGCGATTGCGGTTGCGCGCTTCCCACATAGCTTCCGCATCAGCGAGACGCTGCCGTTCCTCCGCCTCCCATCGCTGGCGAGCCTGTTCGACGGCGTCTTGTGCCTGCGAAGCCGTTTCCACCGGAGGTGGCGGCGGGGGCGGTATTGAGAGTTCGCCGCTCTGCGTGAAGTGCTGGATCTCCGTTTCGATGTTTGCCGCCGTCGGCGGTGCCTCGTTGGCGAAGCGGGGCTCGACGCGATCGTCTTCGTCTCGCGGCCGCATGCCTGCTCTGCCAAACTGCCCGGCCGCCTGCTGCGGCATTGTCCCAACCCCCACCGTTACCGATGCATAAGGTGTTGGACATCCTGCTCCCCACGCGTAAACCAATCGTTCATTGATCGGAGAGTCGCGCTTTGAAGGTTTTTTTGGTGGGATCTGGCGGCCGGGAGCACGCCCTGGCATGGACGCTGGCCGCGAGCCCCATCGTTTCCAGGCTCTATTGCGCCCCCGGGAATGCGGGGATCGCGGAGGTGGCCGAGCGCGTGGCCATCGCCGCCACGGATATCGACAGGCTGGTTGCGTTTGCACGCGAGACGAAGATCGATTTCGTGATGATCGGGCCCGAGGCGCCGCTGGTCGCCGGCCTGTGGGACCGGCTGGAGGCCGCCGGCATCAAGGCATTTGGGCCGAGTGCGGCGGCGGCACAACTCGAAGGCTCCAAGGGGTTCGTCAAAGATCTGTGCGCCGCCCACGGAATTCCCACGGCTCACTACCACAACTTTACTGATACAGAGCGCGACGCAGCAAAGTCGTTCGCAGCAAGCCTTGGTGAGCGAGCGGTTATCAAAGCTGATGGCCTAGCAGCCGGGAAAGGTGTCGTTGTTTCAGACAATACGGCGACAACTGTCCGCACAATTGATGCAATGCTCATGCGCCCTGGCGATCGAATCGTGGTTGAAGAATGTCTGGAGGGCGAAGAGGCGAGCTTCTTTGTGTTGACCGATGGCGAGCACATCCTGCCGCTCGCCTCCGCGCAGGATCACAAGCGCGCTTTC
>DATIYG010000312.1:0-10173 GCA_035517755.1 Rhizomicrobium sp.
CGGCGACGCGGCCGACGGCGAGGCCGTGGCGAAGTATCTCGACAAGCAGATGCGCTTCGATCCCGACATCTGGATTCTGGAGATCGAGGACCGCGAGGGCCGCGCCTTCGTCGACGAGCCGGTGGTTTGACCCCTAGTCCGGAATGCGCGCGGTGAACGTGCCCATGATTTCCGTCTTTGTGGCGGCGCTGCAGAAATAGATCTTGCCGGGGATCATGTTGCCCTTGCGCGCGCCGTATTCGAGCCGCAACGAAGCCTGATCTTGCGTGAAGCTGGTGTCGACATGCGCCGCTTCCAGCTGCAGATCCCAACCCTGGATTTCCGGCGTGCCGTCCGCTGCCTGCGGCTGCTTGCCCATTTCGTCACTTGCGATCTGGCGGAACACGTGTCCGGCGAGCGGTTTCTTCTGCGACAGCACCGCATCCACGCCGAGCGCATTGAAGATGCCGTCGGTCTGGATGGAAAGCACGTAGCGATCCATCTTCACCTCGTTGATCTGCATGCCGTTCTTTGTGATCTGCACGGTGACAGCATTGGGGATGAACGGCTTGCCCGCCACCGTGCCCTTGACCGGCGTGTTGGGAATGACCGCCGTGCTGCAATCCTTTGGTGCCCCAAACGCAGGAACGGCGAACAGGCAAAGCAGACCGGCGCAAAGGCTTCCGCGGAACATCGTTTCCTCCAAATGGATTCTCAATATCCGCCAAGTCTAGCAGGTTGCGCCGGGGCCCGCTTGCCCGGCGCATGTCCCCCTGCTACTCCCCGCCGCCATGTACCAGACCCCTGCCACCGAAGCCGCGAAACGGCGGACGTTCGCGATCATTTCGCATCCCGACGCCGGCAAGACCACGCTGACGGAGCATCTGCTGCTGCTGGGCGGCGCCATCCGTGCGGCCGGTGCGGTGAAGGCGCGCGGCGAGGCGCGGCGCGCGCGTTCCGACTGGATGAAGATCGAGCAGGAGCGCGGTATCTCCGTCACCAGCGCGGTGATGACGTTCGAGTATGGCGGCGCGGTGTTCAATCTGCTGGACACGCCGGGCCATGAGGATTTTTCCGAAGACACCTATCGCACGCTGACGGCAGCGGACTCGGCCGTGATGGTGATCGACGCGGCCAAGGGCATCGAAGCGCAGACCCGCAAGCTGTTCGAGGTGTGCCGGCTGCGCGACATCCCTATCGTCACCTTCATCAACAAGATGGATCGCGAGGCGCGCGATCCGCTGGAACTGATCGACGAGATTTCCGACCAGCTGCAGCTGGAATGCGCGCCGATGATGTGGCCGGCGGGTGCCGGACTGAATTTCAAGGGCGCGCTCGACCTGCACGCCGACGAGTTCGTCGTGTTTGCGCCGGGCGCAGGGCAGGGCGAACGCATCGGCGGCAATGCCATGCGCACGCGTCTCGACCCGGACGTGTTCGCCAGGCTGGAAGAGGAAGCGGAGCTGGCGCAGGCCGGACTTCCCGCATTCCGGCAGGATCGCTATCACGAAGGACACCTCACGCCGGTCTATTTCGGATCGGCGCTGAAGAACTTCGGCGTGAAGGAGCTGATCGGCGCGTTGGCCGAATTCGCGCCAAGCCCACGCGCCCAGGCCGCGGAAGGACGCACGGTCGAACCGTCGGAGGAGGAAGTCACCGGCTTCGTGTTCAAGGTGCAGGCGAACATGGATCCGAACCACCGCGACCGCGTGGCGTTCCTGCGGCTTGCGTCGGGAAAATTCCGCCGCGGCATGAAGCTGAAGCAATCCGGCACCGGCAAGCAGATCGGCATCCACAATCCCATCCTGTTCTTCGCGCAGGAACGCGAGACGGTAGACGAGGCGTGGCCCGGCGACATCATCGGCATTCCCAATCATGGCGTGCTGCGCGTGGGCGATACGCTTTCCGAAAGCGGCGATGTCGTGTTCACCGGCATCCCGAACTTCGCGCCGGAAATCCTGCGCCGCGTGCGGCTCGCCGATCCCATGAAGCAGAAGCATCTGACGCGCGCGCTCGAGAGCCTGGCGGAAGAAGGCGTGACGCAGGTGTTCAAGCCGATGCTGGGCGCCAACTGGATCGTCGGCGTGGTCGGCCAGTTGCAGCTCGATGTGCTGAAGAGCCGGATGCGCACCGAATACGGCCTCGATGTCGAACTCGACACCTCTCCCTATGATACAGCGCGCTGGGTGTCCGGCGATGCGGCGGAGGTCGAGAAGCTGATCTCCACCTACCGCAACCAGATGGCCACCGATCGCGACGGCGCGCCGGTGTTCCTGGCGAAGTCATCGTGGGAACTGGGCTACGTGGCCGAGAAACTGCCGAAGATCAAATTCGCCAAGACCCGCGAACGCCACGAGGTGCATTCGGAATAAGGGGCGTCAGCAAGCTGCGGCCTAGGGCTGCTTCGCGCTCACGCGCCAGATGGTGTTGCCGACATCGTCGGCCACCAGCAAATCGCCCTGCTTGTCGATCGCCACGCCGACAGGCCGGCCTTGCGCCTCGCCACTGGCCGTCAGAAAGCCGGTCAGCACATCCACAGGCATGCCGGTGGGCTTGCCGGCCTGGAACGGCACGAACACAACCTTGTAGCCGGAGGGCGGATTGCGGTTCCACGAACCGTGTTCGCCGACGAATACGCCATGCTCGAATTGCGGGCCGAGCCGCGCTGCGTAATCGGCAAAGGCAAGGCCAAGCGCCGCCACGTGATTGCCCATCGCGTAGTCCGGCACGATGGCCTTGGCCACCAGTTCCGGGTTCTGAGGCTTTACGCGCTCGTCGACATGCTGTCCGTAATAACTGAACGGCCAGCCATAGAAGCCGCCATCCTTCACCGATGTGATGTAATCCGGCACGAGATCGCTGCCGAGCTCGTCGCGCTCGTTCACGGCAACCCAAAGCTTGTTGGTGTCGGGCTGGATGCTGGCGCCGTTGGGATTGCGCAGTCCGCTGGCGAAGATGCGGTGTTTGCCGGTCTTGAGGTCGATCTCCCAAACGGCGGCGCGGCCTTGTTCCGCGGCAAGGCCGTTCTCGGCGGCATTGCTGTTGGAGCCGACGGTCGCGTACAGCTTCGTGCCGTCCCGGCTGACCGTCAGATCCTTCGTCCAGTGGTGATTGATGGGACCGGCCGGCAGATCGACGATCTTCTCGCCTCGCCCGGCAATCTTCGTCTGGCCCAGCCGGTAGGGGAAGCGCAACACCGCGTCTGTATCGGCGACGTAGAATCCATTGTCAGTCAGCACCATGCCGAACGGCGAATTGAGCCCTGAGAGGAACACCGTTCGCATGTCGGCGACGCCGTCGCCGTCCGTGTCGCGCAGGAGCGTGATGCGGTTGGCACTCGGCGCGTCCGCTCCGTTGATCTTGTAGATCTGTTCCTGCACGAAGCCGCGGAGTCCCTTCTTGTCGTCCGGCTTGTCCGGTTCGGACGTTTCGGCGACCAGAACGTCGCCATTGGGAAGCACATAGACGCGCCGGGGATGCTGCAGGTTCTGGGCGAAGGCCTTCACGACAAGACCGGACGCCGCGATCGGTTTCGCGCCGTTCTGCCAGCCGATGGCGCGGGCGATCTTCAGCGTGGGAAACAGAGTTTCGGTCGGCGAGGGCAATTTGGGATGCGGTCCCATGCCGGCTGTCTCCGGCAGCCTCGCATGATCGCCACAGGCCGAGAGAAGAGCGGCGGCCATCGCGAGAACGATTGCGCGTAGCCCGGTCCGTGACGGCCAGTCCATTCCAGAGCCGTCAACGGCAGATTGCGACGTGCGTATGTTCGCCTCCATCCAGCGGAGCCTCAGTATAACGCATCAATTGAGAATTGGAGCGAGGCGGAGAGGCCTTCAGGCTGCCTTGCTGTTGGCCTCGCGGGGCGCCTTGGCGCGCCAGAAGGCGACGAGCCCGGCGGCGCAATCCTCGACGATTCCGTCGTAGGCGGACAGCCGGCGATAGATTTCCTGTTGCGAAGCGCCCGGTGCCAGCAGCAGCGACAAGGCGGAGAACGCCGCGCGGCTCACGCGGGCGCCCTTGCACAGCACGGCCAGCGAAAACGCCGAAGCATCGCTTGCGATCTGCGCGGCGATGTCGTCGGGGATGCGGAAGCGCGCTGCCAGAATCGCAGGGATGGAAAATGGCTCGGCCTTGCGCGCGGCGGCGAGCAGCGCCGGTTCGCTCACCCCGATGCGAATGCCGTCCTCTTCGAAGCCGGCATTGTGGGCGAGGATGGCGTCGCGCGCGGTGGGCGCCGCATCGAAAACGAGAAGATTGAGGATCGCGAGCGGCATGTCGCTCGTCACGGCGAGGCGTTCGGCCAGCAGGGCGCGTGCCTCGGGATCGACGACGCGGACCGCACGCTCGAGCAGCGCCTCGAACGGCTCGCGCATGTTGGCGGGATAGGTCTGCGGCCAGTCGAGCAGGAGATCCGTCAGTTCGCCGACCAGCGCGCGGCGCGATGCGGGACCATCCCGTCCGGCAAGCTCGACGAGGCGGGTCAGGCGCAATTTGGGATCGGTGGGGGTCATGTCCGCCCACTATAGAAGCGAGCCATTAAGGAATTATTGGGGCTCCCCCGCGTGAAGGGCATCTGAAACCCAGTGAATCTGCCCAAAATCACACGATTCTGGCGGTTCCACGGATTTCCACGCCGTCGTGCACGGCTGCAGCTATCGACCTGCGCAGTCAGTTGCGTACGTACGCGATGAGAAAAGTGTCGACTGCCGCGCGAACGGCTTTGCTTTGGTTCAGCTCCGGTCGCGTTCCGAACAGCAGCGGCTCGATGATTCCGGCGTCGAGAAGCCCTTTCAAATGGACGGCGCCGACGTGAGGATCGATGTCACGAACAACACCGCGCTTCTTCAACTGCGTCAGATAATTTGCGATCGCATCGAATACCCGCTTCGGCCCCCGATTGTAGAGCAGTGAACTCAGGGCCTTGTTCGTGGCTCCTTCCGAAACCGCCGTCCGGGTGACTGCGACAACCGCGCGGGCTGTGAAGAGCCGAAGATAGGCTTCGCCAAATTGCGTCAGAACTTTTCGGACGTCGGGTTCTGTCGGATCGAGAAGGCCTAAAACCCTCTCACCCTGGTGTGCTGATATGGCGGCCACCATCGCATCCCAGAACAATTCCTCCTTCGAAGGGAAATAGCCATACAGCGTTGTCTTGGAACCCCCGACCCGCTCGGCGATCATCGACATGCTGGCACGATCGTATCCAACCTCGCGGAACACCTGCGCGGCAGCCTGCAAAATGGCGCTCCGCCGTTCGTCTGTTCTAACCCGCATGACGCCTTCGCTTTTTTCCTGAACCAAATAGTACGGTTATCGGTCCCCGCCGTCAATCATTGCTGGACCAATTGGTACAGTTATGCACAGAACGCATACCAGTCGCCCTGTTTTTCTGTACCGAGCGGTCCAGTTATCCGTTGACAGCCTGGCGTCCGATCGCTAGATAACTGGACTGCGAAGTCCACTTATGGGTGGCACAGGAAATGATCAGGTTACCCCTTTGTGCACTTGGGCGGCCGGATCGCTGAGGAGAAACCTTGGTGGCTACGCCCGCTCGATCCGCCGAATGTTGATTTCGGTCAAATCACGTCGGAACCGGGCGAGCGTAACCTGCCATAGCATTCGAAGGAGAAGCTGACATGACCAAATACATCGTCGTGGTATTCCCGAATGAGACCAAGGCCTACGAAGGCAAGCGCGCCTTGGGCGAGCTACATTCCGAAGGCAGCATCACGGTTTACGGAAGTGCCGTCATCGCAAAGGAGAAGGACGGAAAGATCGCCGTCAAGGAGGCGGTCGACTCCGGTCCGCTCGGCATGGGCGTGGGCGGTTTGGTTGGCGGTCTTGTTGGACTGCTCGGCGGACCGGTCGGTGCCGTGCTGGGCATGGAAGCAGGCCTGATCGTTGGCGGGATTGCGGACCTCGCCGATGCCGGTGTCGGCGCCGATTTTGTCGATGCTGTCTCAACGAAACTCAGCGCCGGAAAGACGGCCCTCGTCGCCGAGATTGCCGAAGACTGGGTCACACCGCTTGACACCCGAATGGAAGCGCTCGGCGGCGAAGTGATCCGCAAGTGGCGTTACGACTTCGAGGACGAGCAGGAAGAACAGGCAATCCAGCAAGACCGGGCGGAACTCGCCCGTCTGCGGGAAGAATGGAAGCAGGCGTCTGCCGAGCGAAAAGCCAAGCTAAAGGCCCGCGTCGACGAAGCGCAAGCCAAGCTCGATAGGGCCGTGAAGCATGCCCAGAAGCGGATGCATCAGGTGGAAGAAGAGGGCAACGCGAAGGTCAAGGAGCTGCAGGCACAGGCTGCGAAAGCACGAGGCGATGCGAAAGCAAGAATCGACGCCCGGATTGCCGTCACGCGCACCGACTATGAGCGTCGCGCTGCACTGCTGAAACAGGCGGGAGAACTGACGAGACAGGCGTTCGCCGCGTGATCTCTCTCAAGTCCATCCAGGCTGCTGCGCAGAACTGAACGTGCTGCGCAGCAGCAACGAAAGAGGAGCCAGGGCTATGCCCTTCGAGAAGGTCCAAGCTGAGCTAAACCGGATTGCGCGGGAGATCGAGGAGCGGCCAGCAAATCGGCATGAGTTTTATCTCGGATTGCACGAGAAGCTGAATGAGCTGCGGGCCTTGGGACTGCCGGCACCAGAAGATCTCGCCCGCCTCGAGCGCGAACTCGAAGGCGAATTTGCACGAAGGAATGAGCAACGTTGAGCTTTGATCGGCGTAGGCGCGCTTGGCGCTGACCAAGCTGTCATTTTCCAAGGAGGCATCAATGCTGGAGCACCACAAATCGCATGTTTACCTGAATTGGGCAACGGAGCGTATGGACGAGATGAACGCCGCTTTGGTGGCGCTCGAAAAGCAGGTCAGAAAACTGACCGGCACGCAGTCGAAAGGCGAGCAGCTGATGGCGGACTTGAAAAAGCTCCGCGATGAATTCGCGGCTGCGATCAAGAAGCACGCCGAAGCCGGCGAGGCCATTTGGGATCGCGTCAAACCCGAATTGGAATCGCAGTGGAATTCCTTCGATGAGAAACTGAGGGCCTACTTCCACACGATCGGAAAGCATGCCGAACAGCAACTGGAAACCTTCGAAGACGTTGCGGCGGCACAGAGGCGGGCGTGGCGCGATGCGGCTGCAAAGCTTGCCGCATCTGCTGACAAGCTGGCTGCCGGCAAGCGTCCGGCAATCGATGCAGCGATCAAGCAAATGAATTCGGACGCTGCCGAAATGGACGCGCATTTGAACAAGCTGAAGCATGCCGGCCAACAGTCCTGGTCCGCGCTGAGTGGCGCATTGGACCAATCGCGCCGGGCGTTCGACAAGGCTAACCAGAAGGCGTGGGACGCGTTCAAGCACGCGGCGAGGTGAAGCTCGTCTCGGCAGCGGTCAACGCGCCATTGACAAGGAGGATCACCATGGCAACCACAACTGTTGACGATCTGCACAACTCCATCAGGGATACGGTGCGGCTGCATTCCGGCCTGTTTGTCGCACAAGGCATCATCATGACCTTGCTCGGCATCGCGGCTGTCGTATGGCCGCACATCTCCAGTGTCGCCGTCGATTTCTATGTTGGTTGGCTGTTCGTGTTCAGCGGTATCATGGCGCTGGGAATGATGTTCTTCGCGCCGGGAGCGTCCGGCTTCTTCTGGTCGCTCTTTACCGGTGCTCTCGCGCTTTTCGCCGGCGTGCTGCTGCTTTGGCATCCGGTTCAGGGCGTCGCCACTCTTACGTTGGTCCTTGTGGCATTCTTCATTGCCGAGGGTGTGTTTCAGACGGCGGGTGCTTTCGCTGCGCGCAGTATCTTCCCTGAGTCCTGGGGCTGGATGCTGATCAGCGGCGTGATCGATCTCGTGCTGGCCGGACTTATCATTGCCGGCTGGCCGGGTACGGCTGCTTGGGCCCTGGGCATTGTCGTCGGAGTGAACCTCATCAGTTCGGGCGTTGCCATAACGATGGTTGCGACGACCGTGCGTGGTGTCGTTCGAGTGGCTGACAAGGCGCTCGGCTGATAGCTTGCTTGCCTGGCGGCGTTCAATATCGCCGCCAGGCATTGCAAATCCGCTACTCCTGTTGAAGCGCGCGGAAGGAGCTTCTGGTCATGCTGCCGCTTGAAGACGAGAGCAGAAGCCCATCGCGCCTGCCGATCGTGACAATCGCAATCATCGCGATCAATGCCGTGGTTTTCGTTCTCGAACTGGTCGGCGGCGATCAGTTCGTTCTCCATTGGTCGGCCATCCCCGCTCAGATCGTCGCCGGCCATCGTCTGGAGACGTTGCTCACCTCCATGTTCATGCATGCGAGCTGGTCGCACATCATCGGCAACATGATTTTCCTCTGGGCATTCGCGCCGGAGATCGAAGATGCGATGACTCCGAGGCGGTTCGCCGTTTTCTATCTCGTCGGCGGATTGGTCTCGATGCTGGCGCAAATTGCGTTCGATCCGCATTCCACTGTGCCGAATCTCGGCGCCAGCGGAGCAATTGCCGCCGTCATGGGCGCGTTTCTGGTCACCTATCCAACAGACAAGATTCGGACGGTGCTGTTCTTCGGAATTTTCTACAGGATCGCGTTCATCCCGGCTGCGCTGCTGATCGGCCTCTGGTTCTTGAGCCAGCTTGTCGAATTCGGCGTCGTCGCCCAGGTGCAAACGGGTGGCGTGGCATACCTTGCTCACATTGGGGGGATGATCTTTGGTGCCGTCACCGGAAGACTGTTCGAGGTTTCACCAGCGCGGCGGGGTGAAACCGGCGCGTATTTTTGAAGCCATGCGTGGCAGGCGGTCCACGGCGAGACGGAACTGGTCGGAGCCGCGGATTCGTGAAGCCCTGGGTCATATTCATGCGGAAAACTGATGCGATCCGCGTCTATCGCTTGGGATTCGTGCTGACGGCTGCGCTTTCCGTCGGCGTGGCCTTCTTGTTCGTCATTCATACCTTCATCATAGACCTGATCGTCGCCGCAATTTTTGCCGGGTTGGTTGCACCGTTTTTCGAAAGACTCGTTCCAGCTGTGGGTCACAGGAAAGGCGCGGCGGCTGCGATCATCCTCGTGAGCGGCTTGCTCGTTATCGCAGCTCCTGTGTCACTGGTTGCGGCAGTCGTTGTCTCGGAAGCCATTAAAGTCAGTGGTGCGGCGATCGCCTGGATGCAGCACACGATCGCGCATCCCGATACGGCGCTTGCAATCGTGCCGAAGAAACTTGCCGGAACGAAGGAGTTCCACACCCTGGTCGGCGCGGCGTCCGCGCACATGGCTGAAATCGT
The DNA here is from genome assembly GCA_035517755.1 of Rhizomicrobium sp. GTDB lineage: Bacteria > Pseudomonadota > Alphaproteobacteria > Micropepsales > Micropepsaceae > Rhizomicrobium. The sequence goes on from DATIYG010000312.1 coordinate 9,253, forward strand.
CAGGGTTCTTTCCGGCTTTGTCTCCGCCAGTCTGGCGTTCGTCTTTGGTGGGCTCGGCCGATTGTTCCTTGATCTCTTTGTGGTCTCATTTGCTTTCGTTTACTTCTTGCAACATGGACCTCAGCTCACGGAAACTCTGATACGGCGAATTCCAGTCTCCAGGGAACAGACGCAAGCCGTCGTGAATGGCATGCTGCGAACAACAGCAGCCACTTTAAGAAGCGTGATTATTGGCGGCACGGTCGATGGCATCCTTGTCGGCACCGGATTTGCGCTCTTTGGATTGAGCGAGCCCTGGTTTTGGGGCGCTGTCACAATCGTCGCGTCGCAAGCCCCGGTTCTCGGTTGTGCCATCGTCTGGATACCGGCTGCCGCCTATCTGCTGATCACCGGGCATGTGTTTGCCGCGATAGGGCTTGCGCTATGGGGCACGCTCATCAACACCGTCGTCGACAATCTTCTTCGTGCGCACATCATCGGTCGCGGCAGCGCGATCCCGGGATTTCTCGTTTTGGTGAGCACAATTGGAGGCATCGCAACCTTGGGGCCGGCGGGTATTTTGATCGGCCCGGTTCTTGCCGGAATGCTTTCGGCCACCTTCGACTTGTGTTTTGCCGTGCTGCAGGAATAGCGGCCGGTCGGGTGGTTGGTGGGCGCGACAGGGATTGAACCTGCGGCCTTCAATTCCCGATGATGGCCCAGCTGTCGGGATAGAAGCCGTTGAACGTCGTCCTGAGCGCGATGGAATAGGCGCCGATCGCGTCCACCACGATGAAATCGCCCGCCTTGATGTTCTCCGGCAGGATCAGCGGCCTCGGCAGCACGTCCAACGTATCACAGGTCGGGCCGTACACGCGGAAGGCGGTGTGCCCCTGCGGCTGCTCGACGGCGCGTCCGTTGCCATCGACGGAGAAGACACGC
>DATIYG010000313.1:0-7515 GCA_035517755.1 Rhizomicrobium sp.
CTTCATCGAAGTGTGCCTCGACGAAGAGGATCGCGTGTGGGCAATGCTGCACTCGGGCTCGCGCGGCATCGGCAACGCGATCGGCCGCTTCTTCATCGAAAAGGCGCGCGAGATGCTCGTCCGGCGCGGCGTGCACGTACCGGACAAGGACCTCGCCTGGCTCGCCGAAGGGGAATCCGAGTTCGAGGATTACATCGAGGCGATGTTGTGGGCGCAGGACTTCGCGATGGAGAATCGCACCGCAATGATGGAGCGGGTCTTGCGCACATTGCGCGACGCACTCGGCAGCTTCACGATGGACAAGACCGCCGTGAACTGCCACCACAACTACGCCTCGAAGGAACATCACTTCGGCGCCGATGTATGGGTGACGCGCAAGGGTGCGGTGAGCGCACGTAACGGCGAGCTCGGCATCATTCCGGGATCGATGGGTGCGCGCTCGTTCATCGTGAAGGGGCTCGGCAACCCGGACTCGTTCCACACCTGCAGCCACGGAGCGGGACGCGCGATGTCGCGCACCGAAGCCAAGCGGCGCTTCACGCTCGAAGATCATGTCAAGGCGACCGAAGGCATCGAATGCCGGAAGGATGCCGGTGTGATCGACGAAACGCCGATGGCCTACAAGGACATCGACGCCGTGATGGCCGCGCAAGCCGATCTTGTCGAAGTGGTCCACACACTTCGCCAGGTCGTGTGCGTGAAGGGGTGACTCGGCCTCAAGTAGCGAAGCGGTAGGCCAACAGAAAAAGGTGCCGGTGGATCAAAATCCACCGGCACTTCGCGTCTTGTGAATGTTGCCGCATGGCCACGCTATTCGAGAATGGCAGGATTGATCGCACGTCCCGTTGACTTGGGCCAATCCGGAGCGTAGCACCCAACCGTCGTCAACTTCGCACGAGTCGGAATGATGGATTGCACAGCCACCATCCTTTGGGCCCCGCCCTCCGGGTTTCCGGATGCCGTGTGCGCCATTGCGGCTCGCGAGGAGAACGCGCGTTAGATTCGTCTAATCCGTTCAGAGGTTTCACCCTCCCGAGCCCGGAAAGCTCCCGAGGGTTTTTTTGTACCCATGCCTTCGCGACACTTCCCGGGTTCGGGCTACTGAAGAAAAGCCCGTGTCATGTCTGAGATTGCAGATCTTTCCGAATTCGACATCGCCCACGCCGGCGCGCGCGTCAGCGGCCATGGCCTGGATGCGTGGATCGCCGAAGCACGCGAGCTGTTGAAGCTCGCGGGCCCGCTGGCGCTCACCCAATTGGCGCAGATGGCGATCAACGTCACCGATACGCTGATGCTCGGCCGCTTCTCGAAGGAGGCATTGGCCGGCGCGGTGCTCGGCAACACGCTGTTCTACTTCACCTGGATCTTCGCTTCAGGCCCCACGGCCGCTGTCGCACCGCTCATCGCGCATGCGCTCGGCGCCGATCCCAACGATTACCGCAATGTGCGGCTGGTCACACGGATGGGATTCTGGGCGGTGCTCATCCTCTCCGTGCCGCTGGTCGTGTTCCTGATGTTCGCGAAATCCATATTGCTCGCGCTCGGTCAGGATCCGGTGCTGGCGGACGCGGCGAGCAAATTCGTCGTGCCGCTATCGCTCGGCCTGCCCTTCTCGCTGTGCTTTCAGGTGCTGCGCAGTTACGCGACCGCGCTGTCGCGGCCGACTGCGCCGCTGGTGGTAATGCTCGTCACCATCGTGTTCAACGCGATCGGCGACTACATCCTCATCTTCGGCCATTTCGGCGCGCCGCGCCTTGGCCTGATGGGATCGGGGCTCGCCAGCGCCTGCTCGCTCCTGTTCAGCTTTGTGCTGTTGACCATCGTGGTGCGTTCGAAGCCGACCTTGGCGCGCTATCACGTGTTCCGCAAAGCCTGGCAGCCGGACTGGTCGCGCCTGGCCGAAATCTACCGGCTCGGCATGCCCATCGGCGTTACCATGCTGTTCGAGGCGACCCTGTTCTTCTCGGCGAACTTCATCATGGGAACGTTCGGGGTTGCCGCGGTGGCAGCACATGCCATCGCCATGAGCGTGCCGTCGGTCACCTTCATGGTGCCGCTCGGTGTCGGCATGGCGGCGACGGTGCGCGTGGGTCTTGCGGCCGGTGCGCGCGACGGCGAAGCGGTGCGGCGCGCGGGCTACTCCGCGCTGATCGTGGCGACGGCGTTCATGAGCGTGTGCACCATTCTCATCTTCGCCTTCCCGTTCGACATCGCCTCGCTCTACCTGCCGGCGATTCCGGCGAACATTCCCGTGCTGCTGCTCGCCGTGTCGTATCTCTACTGGGCGGCGGCGTTCCAGGTGTTCGACGGATTGCAGGTGGTGGCGGCGCTCAGCTTGCGCGGACTGAAGGATGCGCGCATGCCGATGTGGCTGGCTGGCGCGAGCTATTGGCTGATCGGGTTCCCCACCTGCCTGTGGCTCGGCAAGGGACTGCACATGCAGGGCGTGGGCGTGTGGATCGGTCTCGCCGTCGCGTTGTTCGCAGCGGCAATGCTGATGTGCTGGCGGTTCTGGTATCTCAGCCGCAGGGCCTAGCGAGGTCTCAACCAATTTAACCGTGCCTGCGAAGAACCGATTGGCCCACCCTGCCGGCACTCGACAGGGTGGGCCGCGTCCGTATGATGTGACGGGGCTTCGGGCGGACAGCGCGATTTCAACGCGAGCGTGCGCCTGTCGGGGATCGGATTGGTGTCAGACGTCCAGGATGCTGCCACCGCCGGCACGCGCGAACTGCTCGCGACACTCGAGGCGCGGCACGACCGGGCGATCCCGGAAATCGCGCGGCGGATCGCGAGGGCGAAATCGGAGCTCGGCGATGTGCGCGGGGCCGTCGCAACGCTCACCGAATCCATGGCGCAACATCCCGGCGACCTGACGCTCGTCGAACAATGCGCGCGATTCAAGCTCAAACTGGGCGATGCGGCAGGCGTGCTCGCCTTGCTTGCACCGCTCGAGGCCGATGCAAAGCCGAACATGGCACTTTTGCTCGCCCGCGCGCGGGCGCAAAAGAATGGCGCGCAGGCGGCCGCCGACACCCTCCGGCGCGCGCTGGAGCGTCACGCCGGAAACCCCGACCTTGCGCGGCAATGCGCGACGTATCTGATGGAGGCCGGCGATGCCAACGGCGCCGTCGCGCTCCTGACACCGCTGACGGATGTGTTGCTGCCGGCGGGGGTTGTTGTGTTGGCGCGCGCGATGTCTGAGACGGGGGACTTGGCACCGGCAGAGTCCGTCGTCAACCGCGCGCTCGAGCGTTTCCCGGAGGAAACGCTTCTCGTGGGACAACTCGCGGAACTGTATCTGGCGACGGGACGATCGCGCGATGCGGTCGAATTGCTTTCGCAGGTCGAGGACACGGCGCCCGCCCCCCAATTGCTGCTGTTGTCCAAGGCGCGCCTGACCGGCGGCGATCCCGCAGGCGCGCTGGCCACATTGGAACGCGCCGTCGAGCGATTTCCTGCCAACGCGACGCTTCTTCAGGGCCTGGCGTCCGCACGCTGGATGATGGGGGATGCGAAAGGCGCGCTTGCATTGCTGGACCGCGTTCCCGAACCGCATGCAACGAGCTGGTTCTCCGCGCGCGCCCAGGCACTCGAGACGCTTGGCGATCTGCCCGCCGTCGAGGCTGCGCTCCGTCAGGGACTCGTGGCCTTTCCCGACGATGTGCCGCTGCTGTCGCAACTGTCCAAATGCCTGACGGCCCAGGAACGCATCGACGAAGCGCGTGCCGTCGGCACGACGATCGAGAACGTCGTCGTCAAGAACCCGAAGAGTCTCGGCACCCTCGTCACGTCCTACTTCATTTTCGGCGATGCGCAGGGGGCTGCGGATCTCATCGCGCGTATTCTGTCAAAACTTGAAGCGGCGAATCCCAACCGCGCAACGACCCAGGCCCTGATCGACCTGATACCCGGAACGCGTTTGCTGCGGGCCGACATCGGGGTGCCGTTGCTGCAACGGATCCTTGCGCGATTGAACGCCCAGGCTGCGGCGCTGACGATCGATCAGCAGGTCACGGCCGCAGTCGCTTGCGGCGTTGTCGAGGACCACGATGGCCTGCGGCGGCGGGTGCACGCGATGACGCCGAAACTCGAGCGGGTGAAGGACGTCATCGAAGCAATTTCGCTGGCCGCATGGACGAACGATCTGGAGGCCATGGCCACGCTGCAAGATCGCTTCCGCAGCGCGGTCGAGCGCGAGCAGAGCGCCGCTGGTGGTGGAGGAGCGAAGATCGGGCCTGTGAACTCCATACGGGTTTTCGCGGACGCGGAACTCGGCACGGCGGTGTTCGACACCGGCGGAACGGACGTCGTGATCCTGTTCGCCGGTCTCTACAATATTCCGGAAGCCCTGCAGCAGAAGCTCGTGCTCGGGCCGCTGGCGCGCGGCGCCGATGTCGTGCGACTCTTCGACATGCGCCGCGACGTGCTCTTGTCCGGCGTGGGACCCTTCACGACGGAGCGCGAACAATCCTTTGCGGCGCTGAAACGGCTCGTCGCCGAACGCGGCTACCGGCGCGTGATCTGCGCCGGCACGTCGGGCGGCGGAATGCCGGCGGCGATTTACGGCGATGCCATCGGCGCGGATCGGGTCGTGGTCTTCTCGACGGGAACGTTCTTTCCGCCGGATGACGATCGGCTGGAGCGGCGCGCCCGCGCCTTTCTGCACAAGGTTCGTTCGACCGGTATCGAGATCGGCAGCGACAATCTCGAAATCTGGATGCGGCCCGGACCGCACCCCGAACTCCACATCCACTATCCGGCAATGAACCCCCAGGATGCACGCCATGCGCTGCGGATGCAGGAAGCACCCGGGGTCAGCTTGTATCCCGTTGCGACGGCCCAGCACAATTTCTTTTCGATGCTGAGCGCCGAAGAACTGGCAGCTGCGATCCTCGGAACGCCGTGATGAAGCGTGGCCGCGGTTCTGGTATTTGAGCCGGAACCGCTAGCCCATCCGGCGCAAGGTCAGCGGGAGTTGCGGGCCTCGAGGCGTTCGAGCATCTCGCGATCCTCTTCCGTACGGCGCGCCCATTCCGATCTGCGCGCGCAAAGGATCATGCTCATCTTGCTCTTGGGCGCAGGCTGGAAACGGCAAATCACCGGATCCTGAAACGGTTGCGCAGGCGCGGAAACCTCGGCCAGACCGTTTGTCGAGCCGCTTTGCTGTTCCGCGAATGCCGGGCTGCCCGATGCAGCCATCAGCGCAATGACAGAAGCCATGAATAGTGTGCGCATCGTGGTCCTCCGTGAGACAATCCGGCAAACCATCAGAATTCGGGCGAAGCGTCCCGGCACTCAGCCCGGATTGAGGTTGACGCCTTCGATCCGCTCCAGCCGCTCGCGGTCCTCGCGTGTGCGGCGATCCCATTCGGATTGCTTGGCACAAACAATGATCTGGGTGGTGCGGGTGTTCATCTTCGTCTGCTGCCGGCAGACGACCGGGTTTTTCATCGGCTCGGCCGGCGCAGAGACCTGCGTCGCACTTGCCCCGGTGTTAGCTTGCGAATCCGCCAGCGCCGATCCGGCGGACAGCAGGACAGCAGCGGTGGAAGCGATGATCAGTAGGCGCATCGTGGTCCCCTAGGTGATTACGATGCTGGAAGACTAGCAGGCTTCGGACGGCGCGCCGCGCAACTTTTCGCGAGGCGCGCCGTATCGCCGGCGCGGGCAACGCTATCCGCCACCGGTGAACCCGCCCCGCTCCAGATTCTCCATATGGGTGCGATCTTCCCGCGTGCGGCGATCCCATTCCGATTTTGTGGCGCAGACCCGCGTGCTGCCGAGACGGGAGCCGGTCGTGCCCTCCATTTTGCAGATAACCGGGTCCTTGACCGGTTCGGCTGCTGCCGGGGTGGTCGTGGGCGTGGCCGTTCCGGCGTTGGCCGGCGCCGGGGTCTGATCCGCGAAGGACAATGACGACGTTCCGGCAAGGCAGAGCGCGGCTATTGCAATCGTCAATCTGGTTGCCATTCGAGTCCCCTGTCTCTCGATGCAAGGCCAGATTGTCCCTGTCCAACTCCGGTTGCAATCGCAGCGCCGGTCACAAAGAAAACGGCCCGGGCTTTTTGGGCCCGGGCCGTCTCTCAAAGTGAGCGAAAACCTGGTCGAATCAGCCGCCGGAGGTGAAGCCGCCGCGCTCGAGATTCTCCATGCGCGTGCGGTCCTGCGCCGAACGGCGATCCCACTCGGACTGCTTGGCGCAAATGCGCTGCACGCCGAGGCGTGAGCCGGTAATCGGCTGGGATTTGCAAACCACCGGATCCTCTTTCGCGACAGTCACGGCCGGAGCGGACGTGGAAGCGGCAGCGGCTGGTGCGGCGGCCGGGGCCGGTGTGGCCGCCGGGGCAGCTGTGGTTGCGGGGGCCGGCGCCGTGGTGTCGTCGGCAACAGCCGGAAGAACTGCGGCGGAGCCAAGCAAAAGCGCTGCCGCAAAGGCAAAATAGTGTACGCGCATGATTACCCCTTCGGTAACGGATTAGACAACAATGTCACAGGATTAGCGCGTGTTTGCAAGTTAGTCGCGAACCAACCTTTTGTCGCAACCTGTCGCGAGCGAACGGGCGCTGCACCGTCCGTGCAGCGTGGGATCACGATGGCGTGAAGCTTTGCCGCTGTGACAAAGCCCCCACAGCACTTGGGGTTGCAGCCAACAAAGGATAGACTGGACTCGCTTTTGGGTTACATCCTTTTGGGAGGAGGAGACCCGTGAGACAGCTTTATGCTCCGGCCCTGGTGATGGCGTTCGTTCTCGCGAATGGTTCCGCCTTTGCCGATGCGGCAATCGTGGCTGCGCCCGACAGCAAAGCCGAGGTCGTGCCCGACGTCGCGCCCGGCGATGAGATCATGATCGCCTGCGATGCGGTCGAGCATCGCGCGGCGGATTCGGATGTGCGCGTCGTGCTGACCATCTCCGCCCTCCCCGATCAGACCTCGCCCGGCTACAAGAAGGTCCTCGCCACCGACGAAGAGATCGGCAAGTACGGCGTCAAGGTTCGCATTCCCGACGTCCCCGATCTCGCCGACCACACCGTCAACCTCAACGTCTATGTGGTGAACGACAGTTCGCACGCAGGCTGCGATGGCGGACACGTCAAGGTCGTGTCGCACGGTATTCCGGATTTCCGGCGCGAACCCTCGCCACCCATCCGCCACTCGTAACCGCACACCCGATCGCTAGACCTGCGGCAGCGCGGCAACGCGCGACCAGTCCATCCGGCGCGTGGCGTACATTGTGGCGGCCAGCGCGGCAAACAGCAGCACGGCACCGATCAGCAGCGCGTCGTCTTCCTGCCTGAGGATGACGTAGAGCAATCCGTATAATGTGCCGAGCAGAACACAGAGAACGGCCGCCACCTTTCGGCTCGCGAACACGCTCAAGGCGTAAGCCGCGGTGAGCAGCACCGTTGCTGCAGCCGCCGCCAGGTACGAGTAGCCGAAGCCGATATGCTCCGCGAACGACAGCAGCAGCAGGTAGAACAGCACCTGTGCCGCTGCGATCAGCGTGTACTGCAC
>DATIYG010000314.1:0-6669 GCA_035517755.1 Rhizomicrobium sp.
GGCTTGCCGTTTGTCATCGTCGACAAGAAAGACGCTGAAGTTGCTGTCTTCGATTCCCAGGGGCAGATGCTTGGCGCAGCGCCTGCGCTTCTTGGTCTGGCTGTCGGCGACGATTCCGCCCCCGGCGTGGGGAACAAGCCCTTGTCAGCCATACCGGTCCGGGACCGCACGACGCCGGCAGGCCGGTTCGTGGCCTTTATGGGTCATGAGCCGGGCAAGCCGAACTTCCTCTGGGTGGATTACAAGGACAACGTCTCCCTGCATCGGGTCATAACCGGCAGACCGCAGGACCATCGCTTCCAGCGCCTGGCATCGCCGACAATAGCCGACAATCGCATTTCCTTCGGCTGCATCAACGTTCCCATCGGGTTCTTCGACCGGACCGTGCTTCCCGTGTTCGAGCGTTCGCAGGGCATTGTTTACGTCCTGCCGGAAGTCAAATCGATGCGTGACGTCTTCCCCAATTACTACGATGCGAGCGCGACTGCTGCGGCCGATCCATGACATTCTCTCCGGTGGACTTCCTGGATTTCTGAGGCCCTTTACACGGAAATAGGGTACTTCCATCCCTGTCGCGCCTCACCGGAAAAATCCATGCCGGAAACTCCGACAATGCGTGCCTGATGACGAACGCTCTGGCCATCTTTTTTCTGCTCCTGGCGTTAGTCGGGATGGTGCCGACCTTCGCGACATTCGCCCAATTCCTGATCGTCGGCCTGCACGGGATCTGGAATCATTATTCGAGGAGCGGGGCGTACACGCCGCGCGTGGCGTTCGTTCTGCCCGCCTGGAATGAAGCGGACGTGCTGGGCGCCAGCATCGATGCACTGATGCGCATCGACTATCCCGCCGGCGCCTGGCGGCTCTACATCGTGGACGACGCCAGCACCGATCATACGCCGGATGTCTTGCGCGCCAAGGCGGCGCAGTATCCCGGCTCCGTCTTTCACTTGCGGCGCGAAAAAGGCGGCGAGGGAAAGGCGCACACGCTGAATCATGGCATCAAGGCGATCCTCGCGGAAGATTGGGCCGAAGCGATCATGATCATGGACGCCGACGTTCTCTTCGAACCGCTGACGTTGAGGCGGATGGTCCGCCATCTCGCCGACCCAAGGATCGGCGGAGTCACGGCCTACGTGAAAGAGGGCAGCGATCCCGGCACACTCCTGTCGCGCTTCATCGCCTTCGAATACATCACGGCGCAGGCAGCGGCGCGGCGGACACAGAACGTCATGGGCGGCCTTCCCTGCATGGCCGGTGGTGCGCAACTGCATAGCCGCGACAATCTCATCGCGATCGGCGGGGCGATCGACACCAGCACGCTGGCCGAGGACACCTTCAGCACCTTCAAGACGCAGCTTGCCGGCCACAGGGTCCTGATGGACGGCAATGCCATCGTTTGGGCGGAGGAGCCCGACAGCCTCGCGGCGCTGTGGAAACAGCGACTGCGTTGGGGTCGCGGCAATTTGCAGATCACACGGGCGTTCCGCGAATTGTGGTTCCGGCCGCGACGCTACGGGCTGCTCGGCAATTGGGCGTTCGGCATTCTGTGGTTCAGCATTGCGCTGGTGCCGCTTTTCATGTTCGCCGGCTCGATCGGCCTGATCGGACTCTACTATCTCTGGACGCCCTGGGCCCTGGCGGCCTTCAGCATTCTTTGGGGGATCACTTTCGTCTCCTACCTCTTTCAGACTCTGTTCTCCTTCGCCATCGATCCGGCAGAGGCCAGACGCTCCTGGTTCGAGGGCATCGCATTTCCCGGACTGCTGTCCGTGATCGTCATGGCCATCGCCCTGGTGGCGCCGTTCGTCGGACTCGCCCACCTGTTGGGGCCCGCTCGTTCGTCGTGGGACAGTATCGCGGCGCAGGTCATCCTTGCGTGGTCGGCGATTTCGACGGTGGCAGCGTGGGGCGTCTACCGCGTGGACAAGGCGGGCGCACCGAGATGGTTGCGCAACATCCTGCTGGTGCTCTTCGGTTACGGGCCGCTGTTGTGCGCGATCGCCTTCGCTGCCATCGTGGCGGAGCTCGGGAAAGCCGATCTCACATGGGACAAGACGATCAAGTCGGGAAAGGCCAGGATCCAGGCGAGGTGAAGGCCGGGGCGGCCTTCGACGCGCTGCAGGCCAGGGACATGCGGAACGAGCGGCGCATCTTCTGGAGCGAGGTGGTGGTCATTGTTCTCGTGGCCTTGCTCGTCATCGGCTATCTCGTCGCGTTGCACTGGTTCAGGCCGGGCATCGTGCCAATGCCTCACCTGTGAGTTCGACGATCTCGCCGTTTGCCATCGGGTTGGCAGTCTCCATCGCCCGATATTGCTTCATCCATTCCCCAGTGACGGCGAAACCCTTTGCCAATCCCAATTCGCAGGCGCGGAAGAATTGTCCGTGGCCAATCACGACGACGAAAGCATCGTCGAGCGCGAACAGGCGTTGATGGAAATCGCGCAGCCTCGCCATGAACGAGCGGAACGACTCCGCGTCAGGACCGTCGAGGTAATCAGGATCGCATTTGTCCCAATATGCCTCGATCCAGGGCCGCCGCATTTCGGGCGTCGTTCCACGGCAACGCGCCGGGCTGAGATAGGTCAGCTCCTGGATCGGCCAGGTTTCGCGGCGCGTCAGCGGCCAGCGCGCGATGATTGGTTCGGCGGTCGCGCTGGCGCGAAGGAATTTCGATGTGATCAGCAAATCCGGTTGGCGCTCGACCCTGGCCGCGACTTCCTGCGCTTGCCGCTGGCCCAGTTCCGTCAGCGGGATTTCGTCGTAACCGGTCGCGGGCAGTCCGGCATTGGATGCGCTTTGACCGTGCCGGATGAGCCAGGTCAGTGCCGGCGGCACAACGCCTCCCATTCGGAGGGATCGAAGAAGTGCTCGGTCCAGTAGCGCACGACCATCAGCTCCTTGAACGGCATCAACCCGTCCGGAAGTGTGCGGCCCGCGAGTTCATCGGCCATCAGCTTCGGCATGTCGACGCCGGCCGCACCCGTCAGCGGCAATGTGCCGGGAAAACGCGGGTTGACCTCGAGCAGTTTGAACACGCCATCGGCCGCGCGCTTGAACTGCACGTTGGCTGTGCCGCGAATGCCGATGATCTCGGCGGTTCGTACGGCAGGCCCGATCAGTTCCGGCACGTTGATCGTGCGCGAGGCGACCGCGATGCCGGAATCGATCTTCATCCGCTCGCGCGGCACGGCGGCGATGACGCGGCCGTCGCGGCGCACATAGACATCCACCGAATACTCCTCGCCGGGCAGGTATTCCTGCAGCATCACCGAACCGTCCTTGGGCTGCTTGTCGAGATCGGCTTTGCTGTCGATCCTGGCTGTGCCGCGCGATCCCGCGCCTTCGCGCGGCTTGGCGAAGCGCGGGAAGGAATCGACGCGGGCGGCCACGGCCTCGGTCAGCGGTTCGTTGTCCGGGATCGGCACCTTGCCCTGCACAGCCTCCATCAGCAGCAGTTTGTCGCGGCAGATGCGCAGGCATTCGACCGGCGAGATCGGCAGCGCGACGCCGATGGATTGGAATTCGTCGCGCGCCGCAGCCACCGGCGCCAATTCGGCATCGACAGTCGGGAGCAGAGCTTCGATGCCGCCTTCCTGGCAGATCCTGTAAAGGGCCGGAACCAGCTCCGGCGTGTCGCCGCGCGGAATGATGATGCGGCGATCGCGCGGCACGAGATAAAGACCCGCGGCCAGCGGGTCGATGTCGGCCATGTGCAGCTCGTGTTCGGCCGACAGGCTCTTCCACACGCTGACGGCAGCGGCCCCGCCTGCACCGGTGATCAGAATTCGCATGCCTGCTTCCTTCAGTGACTCGCGGCCATTCCGACCGGCGGCGACTCCGCCTGCTCATTGTCCGTATCGAGCGCCGTTTCGCCGTCGCGTTGACGGACAATCTGCATCGGCTCGGCCAGCACGTAACCGGCGAAGCGGCCCCAGTAGCGCGCCGTTGAAAGGATGATGTCGGGCTGGAGCGAATCCATGCGGTCGACCTGGCTCTTGTAGGCGCCGATCAAGTCGATCTTGCGGTCGATGTAATGCGTGATGTCGACAAAGCGGTTGGGCTTGAAGTCCACCGTCGAGGACGGCGTCTGGTAGCAGTAGACATTGGGCACACGGCGTGCCGCGACCAGGCTGGCGGCGTGCACGGCGCGATGATCCTGGTGCGTATCCTCGAGCGAATGCGTGTAGACATGCGTCGGATGCAGTTCGCGGATCGCGGCCTCGATGATCGCGATCGTCTCAGCACCCGGCGTGATGTGGGTGTCGCGGAGATTCGCCATTTCCAGATGCGCGTCGACGATCGCGGCGGCATTGTGCGCCTCGACCGCGCGGATGTTCACGTCGCCGCCGGCCGCACCGCGCGACAGCGTGAGGATGTGGAGCACGTCATAGCGGGCGTGGTGCTTGGCCAGCGCGCCGCCGCAGCCGATCTCGACATCGTCGGGGTGAGCGCCGATCGCCAGCACGCGCTTCTGCTGCCGACGGCGGCGCACGTTCATTTCTTCAGCCAATTGCAGAGCCTGCTCGACGAATTCCGTGGATGTCGCAGGCCGGAACAGCAGTCCGTCGATCCGGCACATGATCGCCTGGCGCAGGAAATGCGGCTCCTGATTGTGGGTGGCAACGAGCGTGGCAGTCCAGCGATACTTGTCCTTGATGTGCTTGAGCAGTTCGAAGCCGCCGGACGAGATCGCCGGATCCACTGCGACGAGGTCGTAAGGTTCGGCTGACAACATCCGCGTCGCGGTTTCGGTGTTCGGCGTGATTTCCAGCGAGACCGTGCGGATGGGCTCGAACGCTTTGCGCACCAGCGATGAGACATCGTCGTCATCGTTGACAACCAGAATACGCAACCGCTTCTTGGGAGATTGGCGTATGACGCGCAGGCGGGGTTTTTCCTGTGATGAGTTCATCGTCCGCCGTCTGAATTCCTACCAAGTCAAGAGAAGGCCCGCTGTGGCGCGCATGTCGGCGTTGACCGAATTGTGCGCCGCGATGAGTTCCAGGGCGACGCGCTCGGTGACCGGCAGGATCGCGCGCGCGTGCAGATCGACATTGTGGATCAGCGGGCTGTAGCCCGCGCCGCCGGTGACGAGCAGGTTGTGCGGTCCGTGGTAAGCGACGTCGACCACGCCGGTCCACAGATTCTTGAAATTGTCGAAGCTGGCCTGCGCCGAATCGTAAACGGTGCCGGTCACTTCCCATGAAGGCGTGACCATTGCGCTGAGCCCGGTTCGGATCAGGCGGCCATTGTACTGGAAGCCGCCGAACGCCTGGCGGTAGCCGCCGAACCACCGCAGCCGATCGTTGATATAGAGATCGAGGCTGCCGTCGATCCAGTGTTCGGTGGGCAGATTGTCGTGGCCGCGATAGTCGTAGACCAGATTGAACGCATAGCTGAGCGGTACCAGCCTGTGGTACCCAACGGTGACGTCTTCCGACGGCAACGTCGCAAGACCGGTTCCCGACAGCGTCTGCAGCTCGTTGGTGAAATGGTGCCAGCCCAGCTCCAGCGTGTCGAATGGAGAGATTCCGGCAAGCCCGCGCGCGCCGTAGCCCCACGACGTTCCCTGGGATGTCGACACCATCGTCCCGCCGGTGTCGACCAGATAACGGTAGACGTCCGGCGCTTGCGACAGGCCGATCTTCGCTTCTTCGTTGTCGGGCACGATCGTGAGCACGTGCGCGAATCCGGCGACGGCCTCCTCACGGTTGCGATCGGCAAGCGCCAGCCACGCCATGCCGTTCAACGCTTCGGGATCCTTGGCGTCGACCGCCAGCAGGCGTTGGTAGAGGTCGCGGGCTTCGTCGAGCCGGTTCTGCCCGCGGGCGACGCGCGCCAGTCCAAGCATGGCCGGACGCGACGCCGGATCACGTGCGAGGATCTCCCCGTAGACCTTACGCGCCTCGCGCGGGTGTTCCGCTTCCAAGGTGAAGCCGAGCTCGAGCGCCGGATTGGACTCCTGCGGCGCCATCTCATGGGCTTTGCGCAAGGATGCGATGGCCTTCTCGCGGTCGCCAGCATCGCGCGCCATGACCCCTTCGAACATATAGACGCGATAATCGGTCGAACCGGCGGCCCGGCATGCTGCCAGCAGGGGTTCGATCTCGGTGGTTGGACGCGGCTGATGGCCGAACAATTCCTGCGCCTTGTCGATCTCGCAGGCTGGTTGGGCCCTTGCGACCGAAGGCAGACATGCAAGGCAGGCTGGCAGCGCACCAACGGCGAGAATTCTCAACAGCCACCTGCCCATCAGCTCTAGCCCCGATTTGACGCTTCCCTGTGTCCTCCGGGAGCTTTCCGGCGGCAAGTCACGTCTTCACCGGCACCGCAAGAAAAGGAGCGGATCGCATAATCTTCGCAGAGAAAACGCGTGCATAAGGCTAGATGAAGGCCTGGTTCTGCTGGATTGGCCTTTGGCCCAATCCCGACACGAGCGCATTGCTGGTCTTGGCGGTCGCTGGAACAGCTGCGATACGGCGCTGTGCACGCGTTTGGACATCCTGCGGCACTGGTAGGCTGCAACCGGTCACCAAATTGAAAATGGAGTCCGCTTACGCGCGGCCGGCGCCGGCGACGGCGTCTTCGATCGCGCTCAACAGCTCGGCGCCGTTCACAGGTTTTCTCAGATAACGAACGGCCCCGAGGCTGTGGCAGACATCGC
>DATIYG010000315.1:0-16246 GCA_035517755.1 Rhizomicrobium sp.
GCCGCGACGAAGACGGTGGTGCTTTCGGCGCTCGCAGGCGCGCTCCTCATCGCGAGACTCGCAGACGATCGCGAGCTGAGCGCGGGCCTGCAACGTCTGCCGGAGCGGCTGCATCGCGCGCTTGGCTGCGACTGGTCGCCCTGGGCCGGCGCCGTCGCACACACCCGCGCCTCCTTCGTGGCCGGACGCGGCTATGCGCTCGGGCCGGCGCGCGAGGTTGCGCTGAAGATCACGGAAGTGTTGCGTGCGCCGTCGCTGGGCTTCAGCACCGCCGAACTCCGTCACGGCCCGCGCGCGGCCGTCACGCAGGAGACGCCCGTTCTGGTGCTACGGCAACAGGACGAAACGGCTGCGGCGACCGATGATCTCATCCGCGATCTTCGCGAGTCCGGAAGCAGCGTCTATGCGGTGGGATCGAACGGGTCTCTGCCGTGGATCGGCGACGATCATCCCGCGCTCGATCCGCTGGCCATGCTGCTGCCGGCCTACGCCGCGATCGAACGGGCGGCGGTGGCGCAAGGTTTCGATCCCGACCGGCCGCCGCATCTGTCAAAAGTCACGCAGACGTTGTGAACGCATCTCTGTCGGAACCGCATAACGCTTGACGGAGCGCCTTTACCGGCGCTGCTGCAAGCATCCGGGCGATGGGCCACAGTTCGCTGCCATCGCGAACACGGTCCGGAAAATCGCCTGCGGCCCGCACTTCCCCGGTTGAGCTCCGGCCCCTCGAACTCCGCCTCGGCACTCGCTCACAAGAAATTTTGGGCGCTAGGCGGCGATTTTGGCCGGCAGCTCGCGGGCCCGGTTGCACTGCGGCATGAATTGTTCATACTTGGAATTAAGTTGCGATTCTTTGGCTGCAAACGAGAGAAACAATTAGAGGTAGAAGCAGTTACGACCAAATGTTACGGTTCGTTTCAGAGCAGGCGCAACAGCCGGCCAAACGGCCCGCCGGCATGCGCACGCATGACCATGGCGAGATCCATCATGGCTTCGTGGCGAAGGACGCCGCGGCGCAAGCCGCGCGCTGCGCGCAATGCGGCGTGCCGTTCTGCCAGGTCCATTGTCCGCTCTCCAACAACATCCCGGACTGGCTCAAGCTCACTGCCGAAGGGCGTCTGCGGGAAGCCTACGATCTCGCCGAGAGCACCAACAACATGCCGGAGATCTGCGGGCGCATCTGCCCGCAGGATCGTTTGTGCGAAGCCAATTGCGTCATCGAGCAGTCGACGCACGGCGCGGTGACCATCGGCTCGATCGAGAAATATCTCGCCGACACTGCGTTTCAGAATGGATGGGTGAGACCGATCCGTCCGCGCGTCGCGCGAGCCGAAAGCATCGGTATCGTCGGTGCGGGACCGGCAGGCCTGACGGCGGCGGAGCAGCTCCGCAAGCAGGGTTACGGTGTCACGATCTATGACCGCCATGACCGTGCGGGCGGTTTGCTGATCTACGGTATCCCCAACTTCAAGCTCGACAAGGCGGTGGTGCAGCGCCGTGTCGCGCGGCAGGAAGCCGGAGGGATCCAATTCCGGTTGGGTGTCGAGATCGGTTGCGACCTGTCGCTGCGGGAATTGCGCGCGCATCATGATGCCGTGCTGCTCGCCACCGGCGCGTATCGCGCGCGGGAGACCGGCGCGAAAGGTGCGTCGCTCCCCGGCGTGGTTGCGGCACTCGATTATCTCATCGCCTCCAACCGCAAAGGTCTGGGCGATGTCGTGCCGTCGCATGATGACGGCTCGCTTCACGCGAAAGGCAAGGATGTTGTCGTTATCGGGGGTGGCGACACCGCAATGGATTGCGTGCGCACGGCGGTCCGGCAAGGCGCGAACTCCGTCACCTGTCTTTATCGCCGCGACCGCGCAAACATGCCCGGTTCAGCGCGCGAAGTGCTGCATGCGGAAGAAGAGGGCGTGCGCTTCGAATGGCTTGCCGCGCCGGATGCTTTCGACGGTGTCGAGGCGGTGGCGCGGGTGCATGGTGCGCGCATGCGGCTCGGTGTCGTGGACGCAAGCGGACGGCACGGCATCGAGAAGGATGGATCTAGCTTCGAGATCGCGGCGCAGATGGTGATCGTCGCGGCGGGTTTCGATCCGGAGCCGCTGCCGCAGATGCTCTCCGAAAAGGCGCTGATGACCGGATCGGACGGGCGCGTGCGGATCGACCAGCGCAATTTCATGACCAGCCTTGAAGGCGTGTTCGCCGCGGGCGACATCGTGCGTGGCGCGTCGCTGGTCGTGTGGGCCATCCGCGATGGGCGTGATGCGGCCGCGGCGATTCACGCGCACCTCCTCGCCAGGCAGGAGGTTGTCCATGCCGCGGAATGAGGCGCAGGAATTTGTCGATCGGTACCGGCGCAATGCGGCTGCGCTGCAGGCGGCGAACGCCTACTCGCCATCCGACGAGCACGATGCCTGCGGTGTCGGTCTCGTGGCCGCCATCGACGGCAAGCCGCGCCGCGAGGTGGTCACCCGCGCCATCGACGCGCTGAAATCGGTCTGGCATCGCGGCGCGGTCGATGCCGACGGAAAGACCGGCGATGGTGCAGGCATCCACGTTCAGGTGCCGCACAAATTCTTTGCCGAAGTCGTGCGGCTAAGCGGCCATCGCACGCGAAAGGGCCGTATTGCGGTGGGCCAGATCTTCCTGCCGCGCACCGATTTTGCGGCACAGGAGACGTGTCGTACGATCGTCGAGTCCGAATTGCTGCGGCTGGGCTTCTATCTTTATGGCTGGCGGCAGGTGCCGATCGATCTTTCGGTCATCGGTGAGAAGGCGAACCTGACGCGTCCGGAAATCGAGCAGATCGTTTTCGGTACGCCTGAATCCGACGATACCGAAGGGCTCGACCGCCAGCTCTATCTCTGCCGGCGTCGCGTCGAGAAGCGCGTACGTGATGCCAGCATCGCGGGTTTCTATGTCTGCTCGCTGTCGGCGCATTCGCTGATCTACAAGGGCATGTTCCTGGCTGAGCAGCTGTCGAATTTCTATCCGGATCTTCAGGACGAGCGATTCAGCTCCGCGTTCGCGATTTTCCATCAGCGCTATTCCACCAACACGTTCCCGACCTGGAGTCTGGCGCAACCCTTCCGCATGCTCGCCCATAATGGCGAGATCAACACGCTGAAGGGCAACATCAACTGGATGAAGAACCACGAGTTCAAGATGGCGTCCGCGCTGTTCGGCGACGCGGGAGACGACATCAAGCCGATCATCCAGCCAGGCTCATCGGATTCCGGAGCGCTCGACGCGGTGTTCGAGGTTCTGGTGCGCGCGGGTCGCAGCGCCCCGCTCGCGAAGACATTGCTCATCCCGGAGTCATGGACCAAGAAAGCTTCGACGATCCCGGAAGCGCATCGCGCCATGTACGCCTACGGCAACGCGGTGATGGAACCGTGGGACGGCCCCGCGGCCATCGCTGCCACCGATGGCCGCTGGGTGATCGCCGGCATGGATCGCAACGGTCTGCGCCCGCAACGCTATGCGATCACCGAAGACGGATTTCTGGTGTCGGGATCGGAAAGCGGAATGTTCGAGCTCGATCCGTCACGAGTTCTGCGCCGCGGACGTCTCGGCCCCGGACAGATGATCGCGTTGGATCTCCGCGAGGGCCGCCTCTATGAAGACCGCGCAATCAAGGACAGGCTCGCCGGCGAACATCCCTACCTCGAATGGACGCGCAACATCGTGGAGCTGGAACCGATCATAGGTCCCGGCCCGGAGCCGCGCCTGTTCGACGATACGGAGCTGAGGACACGTCAGCGCGCGGCGGGATATTCACTCGAAGACATCGAACTGATCCTTCACCCGATGATCGCCGACGGCAAGGAAGCGGTCGGTTCGATGGGCGATGACACGCCGCTCGCAGTGCTGTCGCAGCACTACCGGCCGCTGTCCCACTTCTTCCGCCAGAATTTCAGCCAGGTCACCAACCCGCCGATCGACTCGCTGCGCGAAGATCGCGTGATGAGCCTGAAGACGCGTTTCCGGAACCTCGGCAATGTGCTGGCACAGGATGAGAAGCAGGCGGAAGTCTTCGTGCTGGAGACGCCTGTCATTTCCAACGGCATGTTTGAGCGCATCCGCGATCATCTGACCGGCACATTCAAGGAGATCGATTGCGTCTTTCCGATCGCGGGGGGCGGAACGGAAGGCAAGGTGCTGGAGCAGGCTATCGCGCGCATCCGTGCCGAAGCGGAGCAGGCCGTGAAGGATGGCTTCAGCCATCTGATCCTGACCGACGAGCGCATCGCGCCGGATCGCGCCCCCGTCCCCATGATTCTTGCGACCGGCGCGGTGCATTCGCACTTGTTGCGCAGCGGTTTGCGCAGCCAGGTGTCAATCAACGTGCGCGCCGCGGATTGCCTCGATACGCATTATGCCGCGGTGTTGATCGGCGTCGGCGCCACGACGGTGAACCCCTATCTCGCGCAGGAATGCATCGCGGACCGTCATGCGCGCGGGCTGTTCGGCGATCTGACCCTCGGCCAATGCGTCAAGCGCTATCTCGACGCCGTGAGCGCAGGCCTGCTCAAGATCATCGCGAAGATGGGCATCTCCGTGATCTCGTCCTATCGCGGCGGCTACAATTTCGAGGCGCTTGGCCTGTCGCGCTCGATGGTGGCGGACATTTTCCCCGGCATGCCAAGCCGCATATCCGGCATCGGGTTCGAGGGAATCGCGGCGCGCGCAGCCAAGCTTCACAGCGAAGCCCTGCAAGACGATGTGCTTCCCGTCGGCGGGTTCTATCGCATGCGCGCGTCAGGCGAGGCTCATGGCGACAGCGCGACGCTGATCCATCTTCTGCAAAGCGCGGTGCAGAAGAATTCCTACGGCCTCTACAGGAAATATTCCGAAGGCGTCGATGCGCAGGCGCCTGCGTCGCTGCGCCACCTGATGAACTTCCGTCTGCCGCCGGACCCGGCACCGCTGGACGAGGTCGAGCCTGTCGAGAACATCCTCACGCGCTTCGTCACGCCGGGCATGTCGCTCGGCGCGCTGTCGCCGGAGGCGCACAGGACACTCAACATCGCGATGAATCGCATCGGCGCCCGCTCCAACTCGGGTGAGGGCGGCGAGGAGCCGGATCATTTCGGCACCGAAGCCAATTCGCAGGTGAAGCAGATCGCGTCCGGCCGCTTCGGCGTGACCGCGGAGTATCTCAACGCCTGCCGCGAGATCGAGATCAAGGTCGCGCAGGGCGCCAAGCCGGGCGAGGGCGGACAGCTTCCCGGCTTCAAGGTGACGGAGATGATCGCGCGCCTGCGCCACGCGGTACCGGGCGCGACGCTGATCTCGCCGCCGCCGCATCACGACATCTATTCGATCGAGGATCTGGCGCAACTCGTCTATGACCTGAAGCAGATCAACCCTGAGGCGCGCGTGTGCGTGAAGCTCGTGTCGGCGAGCGGCGTCGGCACCATTGCGGCGGGTGTGGCAAAAGCGAAAGCCGACATCATCCATATCGCCGGCCACAGTGGCGGCACGGGCGCCTCGCCGCAAAGTTCGATCAAGTTCGCCGGGCTCCCATGGGAAGCCGGTCTGAGCGAGGCCAACCAGATCCTCACGCTCAACGGGTTGCGGGAGCGGGTAACCTTGCGCGCCGACGGGGGCTTGCGCACCGGCCGCGACATCGTGATGGCGGCTCTCCTGGGCGCCGAGGAATATGCCATCGGCACGGCGTCGCTGATCGCCATGGGGTGCCTGCTGGTGCGGCAATGTCACTCCAACACCTGTCCGGTCGGCATTTGCACTCAGGACGAAAGGCTGCGCGCGAAATTTGCCGGCACGCCGGAAAAGGTGATCAACCTGTTCCGGTTCATCGCAGAAGACGTGCGCGAGTTGCTGTCGTCGCTCGGCGCGCGGTCGCTTGGCGAAGTGATCGGGCGCACCGATCTGCTCTATCAGAAGAGCCGCGGCTCCGCAGACCTCGACGAACTCGATCTCAACGCGCTGCTCTGCCGCGCCGACACGCGCGGTGCGCGTGTCTCCACCCGCAAACTGCGCAACGAAGTCCTGCCGACGCTTGATACGGATATCGTCCAGAGCGCGGTCGCGGCGCTGGCGCGCGGCAAGAGGGTCGAGATGGCGTTCGATGTGCGCAACACCCAGCGCTCCATTGGCACGCGCCTGTCGTCCGCCATCGTGCGCAAATGGGGGTTGACCGGTCTTGCGCCGGACAGCCTGACGATCAGGCTCACCGGATCGTGTGGACAATCGCTTGGCGCTTTCGGCGTGCAGGGCCTGCGTATCGAGGTCGAGGGCGACGCCAATGACTATGTGGGCAAGGGATTGTCGGGCGCGACCATTGTGCTCCAACCGCCGCGTACCGCGCGCTTTGTGGCAAGCGACAACACGATCATCGGCAACACGGTACTGTACGGCGCCACGTCCGGGTTTCTCTTCGCGGCCGGCCAGGCGGGCGAGCGCTTCGCGGTGCGCAACTCCGGCGCGATTTGCGTGGTGGAAGGCTGCGGCTCGAACGGCTGCGAATACATGACCGGCGGTGTGGCGGTGATCCTCGGCACGCCGGGGGACAATTTTGCAGCCGGCATGACGGGCGGCGTCGCTTATGTCTACGACGGCGACGGCACGCTCGAGCAACGGATCAATCCCGACAGCGTGACGTGGCGCAGGCCAAACGGCGGTGCGGAGTGCGATGGCCTCTGGAAGTGGATCGAGTTGCATCACAAGGCGACAGGATCGAGATTGGCGAAGACCCTGCTGGATGCAAAACCATTGGGCCGGTTTTGGGTTGTTCTCCCAATCGATCGCAATATCGCAGATGCCTCCCGGGTGCGGCCGAAGGCGGCAAACCCGGTTGCGGGCCGGAACAGGCCAAAGGGCGCCGCAAATCGGGACCTTGCATTGGCGCATCCCTGAATTCCGAGAGTTTGTCTGCTTTGTTCGGAATCTTCTTGCGC
Organism: Rhizomicrobium sp.; assembly: GCA_035517755.1. Classification (GTDB taxonomy): domain Bacteria; phylum Pseudomonadota; class Alphaproteobacteria; order Micropepsales; family Micropepsaceae; genus Rhizomicrobium. The sequence goes on from DATIYG010000315.1 coordinate 6,924, forward strand.
GAGTCCCCGCTGGACCAAAGTCCGATGGAGCGCGCGCGCGGGCACCGCGAGAGTCCCCCGTCCCTTCACTCGGGAGGTTTCCATGTCCAGACACTGGGCGGTATTCGGATCACTTGCCATCGCCATGTTGTTCGCTGCGAATGCGCAGGCGAGAGAAGGCTGCGGCTCCGGTTTTCACCAGAACGCCTACGGCACCTGCGTGCCGAACCGGGCAACAGCCGTTGCACCCGTCGGCGGCGTCGTTGCACCCGTGACCGGCGCTGCCGTTGCGACTGGCGCCGCGGTCGGCGCCGTTGTCGGAGCACCCGTGGCCGGTGCGGTGGTGGCCGGGAAGCGTTGTCCGGTGGGCTACCACATGAACGCCAACGGCGTTTGCCGTCACAATTGATCGCTTTGCCGCCGCCTCCCCTTGAAAAGGGGAGGTCGACGCGCGCAAGCGCGTTGGGTGAGGATCAGGCTTTCGCGCGACAGAATGATCCCTCCCCGGATCGCGTTGCGCGATCCGACCCTCCCTTTTCAAGGGAGGGTTGCTGAGTTCGCACACGCGACATGTTCCGTATTGTAATAAGTATGGCGTCGGCGCGTTCACGATTGGCCCGGTACCATTCGCGCCGAACAAGGGGCAGGCCGGATGTTTCCTTTCCTTCGCCGTGCATGGTTGCTGCTGGTCGCCAGTCTGGTTCTGACGAGCCTTGCGGAACCCACCTCTGCCGGAATCCTGCCGGCGGATGGTGATGCGTCCGCGAACTGGAAGATGGCCGGGATGCTGTCCGTGGGCGGCATTCCCGACCGGACCGTGGTGTGCGCAACGGTCACGCCGCTTGGCTCTGGCAGGGACGACACCGCGAACATCCAGAACGCGATCGATGCTTGTCCGGATGACGAGGTCGTGTCGCTGTCGGCGGGGACCTTCACGATTGCCGAAGGCAACTACGTCCTCATCCACAACGCCGTCACGCTGCGCGGCGCGGGGCCGGGCGCGACCATCCTGACGCGCAAGGGCGGCGCCAAACTCGGAAGCGATCAGCCGGGAAAGAATCCGACGCCGATGATCATCCTCGGGCCGCAGCGCTGGAACAACACCACGACGGCTACTTTGCTGACGGCCAATGTCAAGCACGGCGGCACCAGCGTTCAGGTGGCGAGCGTAGCGGGTTTTTCCGTCGGCCAGATCGTTCTGCTCGACGAAGCATCCGGCGCCGGATGGCAGCCGGATGTCGAAGGTCTGGGCCAAATCTGGGCGTCGCCGGATTACCGCGTGGTGTGGCAGAAGCACGATCCGCCGCAGCAATACCTCGACGATTTCGGCCCGGATGAATATCCCTATCAGCAGGGTACCGCCGGGTGCTGGTTCTCCAATTGCGATCGCCCGACGGCCGAGATGCATCGCATCGTGGCCATTTCCGGCAACACCATCACCTTCGATTCGCCGGCCACGATTTCGTACCGCACGAGTCACCAGGCGCAGCTTTATTATTTCCAGACGCCACTTACGGAACAGGCCGGTGTGGAGCAGCTCACTGTCGAGCACGGCGATGACGACAACATCGATTTCTCGTGGTGCGCGTATTGCTGGGCCTCGAATGTCGAGAGCACGCTGTGGCTTGGCGCGGGCTTCGGCATCTCCGATTCCTTCCGCGTGGAACTGAACGCATTCTATGTGCACAAGGCCGTGTGGCCGGTTCCCGGCGGCGGCGGCTACAACATCAGCCTGGCCGACGGCTCTTCGGAGATTCTCATCTGGAACGGGATTTCCGTGCTGGGCAACAAGGTGATGGTGGGCCGCTCGTCCGGTGCCGGCTCCGTCGCCGCGTACAATTACATGGACATGGGCTTCATAGGCGGCACCGACGGCTGGCAGGAAGCCGGGCTCAACAACAGCCATATGGTGGGTTCCCATCACATGCTGTTCGAGGGCAATTGGGCCTTCAACATCGACAGCGACCAGACGCACGGCAACGCGATCTACAACACCTTCTTCCGCAACCACACGACGGGATTCCGCGCGAAGTTCAAGGACTATCTGGACGGCGCCATCGTGGATGACCTGCACCAGCAGGCCACCAACGGACCGTTGCGTACGGCGTCCGCACACGCCTATTCCTACTGGAATAACTTTGTCGGCAACGTCTTCGGCGTGCCGCACAAGATGGACGGCTTCGTCTATGGCGATGAGGTCCTGTCGAACGGAGACTGGCCGTCGCAGATCCTAATGATGGGCTGGGACGATCAGCCCAATCAGGTTTACGACCCGAAGGTGATTTCCACCAACCTCGTCGACGGCAATTACGACTACGCGACGCGCTCGGTGCATTGGGCCGCCGTGAAGCACAAGCTCCCGGACTCACTGTTTCTGACCGAAGCCCCGGCGTTCTTCGACGGTTATGCGTGGCCTTGGGTCGATTCCACCGGCTCGTCCAAACTCGAGACGCTGCCGGCGAAGGCGCGCTACGATTCGGGTCAACCATTCGCGCAACGCTGACCGGTCCCGTCAGCCATCGGAGCGAATCGACTTTGGCGTTAGGCCTCGATGATCACCTTGAGCGCGTGCGTCTCCGCCGCGTGTCCGAAGGTCTCGTAAGCATCCATGATCTTGTCGAGCTTGAAGCGATGCGTGATCAGGCGCCTCGGATCGACCTTTCGCGATTCAATCGTCTTGAGCAGCATCGGCGTGGTGACCGTATCCACCAGCCGCGTGGTGATGGCGATGTTGCGGTCCCACAGCTTCTCCAGATGCAGATCGGCCTTGACCCCGTGCACGCCGATATTGGCGATTGTGCCGCCCGGAGCGACAATGTCCTCGCACGTGATGAAGCTCGCGGGCACGCCCACGGCCTCGATGGCGGTGTCCACGCCAAGGCCGCCCGTCATCTGCAATATCTTGTCCGCCGCCGATCCATCCCTATTGTTGAGCGTAGCAGTGGCACCGAAGCGGGTGGACATCTCCAGACGGTTCTCGTCCAGGTCGATCATGATGATCTGCGCCGGCGAATAGAACTGCGCGGTCAGCAACGCCGCAAGGCCGATGGGGCCGGCACCGATAATGGCGACCGTCGAACCCGGCTGCACCTTGCCGTTCAGCACGCCGCACTCAAACCCGGTCGGCAAGATGTCGCTCAGCATGACGAGCGCTTCCTCATCCACGCCGGAAGGGATGTGATAGAGGCTCGTATCTGCGAACGGAGTGCGTACGAATTCGGCCTGCGTGCCGTCGATCCTGTTGCCGAGAATCCAGCCGCCATTGACGCAATGCGAGTACATGCCTCTGCGGCAGTAGTCGCATTTGCTGCAAGCCGAGATGCAGGAGATCAGCACCCGATCGCCCGTCCTGAAGGCGGTAACACCATCGCCCACGGAATCGACAACGCCGACACCCTCGTGACCAAGGATACGCCCCGGCGTGCAGGTAGGCACGTCGCCTTTGAGGATATGCAGGTCCGTTCCGCAGATGGTCGTTTTGACGATCCGCACGACGGCATCGGTCGATTGCTGGACTTTCGGCTTGGGCATCTCGTCGAGAGATTTGCTGCCCGGGCCGTGATAAACGAGCGCTTTCATTCTGGCCTCCTGTTTGGCGGAACTTGTCCGCGTGGGTGGGCCCCAGCGCCAAATGGTCATACCATAGCGTCGGCTCTCCTTGAGAGAGATCAAGTTTCGATAGCTGTGTGATTGTTTTCATGTTTGCCGAATGAAAGGGAGAGATCCGATGCTAGAGATCATCAGCGGGCTTCCGGACGGTGTTCTAGGCGTTCGCGCCAAAGAGCGGATCACGGCGGCCGACTATGAGCAGGTGTTGATCCCGGCGTTGGACGCGGCGCTCAGGCGTCATGACAAAATCCGCTTTTACTACGAGCTTGGCTCCGAATTCGAAGGAATCGATCCGGGAGCGGTCTTCGAGGATTTGAAAGTGGGACTCGGCCGGTTGCCCCATTGGGAGAGGCTCGCGGTCGTGACCGATGTTGGCTGGATAAAGCAGGCCGTGTCAGCCTTCGCATTCCTGATTCACGGGCAGGTCAGGGTCTTTCCCATAGCCGAGGCTGGAACCGCCAAGGACTGGATCGGGAAATAGCCCAAAGTGCGGTGCGCCGTTGCCGCTTTGCCGGCTTGCTTTCCGGGAGTTCTGTCGATGCCTCTTCCTCGCATGGTCCGCACATTCGCGGCTAGCCTCGCTAGGCTTGCGGCTATCGTTGCGGTCATGTTCCTGGCGGTGATTGTGCTTAGAGTGGTGGCGCCCGGCGCTTCGGCCGCATTCTCTCCTGATTTTTTGACGATCTCAAATCTGGATTACTGATCTCCGTTGGCGTTATCGTTTTTGGTTCCATTGTGAGCGTTGTTCGTGATGCGATTCAGTCACGCGGGACGTGAGGTCCGTCGAAATTTCCCGCTCCTCGGCCACCGACGTTCCCGTATTGTTGGCGCGGCGGCGATTGCCCTCACACTCTCTATCTCAGGTGCGGCCATGGCAGAGACGGACTGGCAGACGGCGGCGGAGAAATCCGCCTTCGCCACCACGCCCAATTACGCGGACACGCTCGCTTATCTGGAGCGGCTGACAAAGGCCGCGCCCAACAAGCTCCATCTCGAGCGTTTCGGCACGACGGGAGAGGGCCGCCCGATGATGGTGGTGGTCGCAAGCGGCAGCGGTGTGTTCACGCCGGAAGCCGCGCGCGCCGCGCATGTTCCGATCGTGCTGGTGCAGGCCGGCATCCATTCCGGCGAGATCGAAGGCAAGGACGCGGGGCTGGCGCTACTGCGCGATTTCGCCGTCACCGGCAAGCTGCCGCATCTGCTCGATCGCGCCGTGCTTGTGTTCATCCCCGTCTACAACATCGACGGTCATGAGAAAACCTCGCCGTACAATCGCATCAACCAGAATGGGCCTTCGGAAATGGGATTCCGCGGTCAGGCGCAATATCTCAACCTCAACCGCGATTACGTGAAAGCCGATGCGCCGGAAACGCGTGCCTGGCTCAAGCTGTGGCAGCACTGGCGCCCGGATTTCCTCATCGATGTCCACACCACCGACGGCGCGGATTACCAGTACGATCTCACCTGGTATCTGGAGGATCCGCACAAGCTTTATCCTGCCGTCAGCCAATGGCAGCAGCAGGCGATGGTGCAGGTGACCCCTGCATACGAAGCGCGCGGACATCTCGCGTCCATTTATCTGGAGTTTAGGGACGGCACCGATCCCACGAAAGGCATCGTCAATTTTGGCTCCGGCGCGCGGTTCTCGACCGGCTATGCGGCGCTTCAGAACCGGCCCGCGCTGCTGATCGAAACCCACATGCTGAAATCCTACGCCGTGCGGGTGCAGGCGACGTACGATCTCGTGTCGCTGCTACTCGACTATGCGGGCCAGCACGGCGCGGAGTTGGTCAAGGCCAATGCGGAAGCCGATGCCACGACAATCGCGCGGGCGAAGAGTCCTGCGGCCGAGGTGGCGATCACCTACAAGCCCGATCCGGCCACGACCGACTACGCGCTGAAGGGTTACGCCTACACGGTGACGCACAGCGACGTCTCCGGCGGCAACTGGATCCAGTACGATCCGAAAACGCCGAAGACCTATACGATCCCGAACGCGAACGGCCTGCTACCGGATATTTCGATCACGCCGCCCGTGGCGTATGTCGTTCCCGCACAATGGACGGATGTCATCGCGCGGCTGGAGGCGCACGGATTGCGCATGGAGCGGCTCTCCTGTTCGGTGAAGCTGCGCGGCACGAGCTACCAGATCGACGATCCCGTGTGGGCGGAGAGGCCGTTCGAAGGCCATCACGTGCTGCAATCCTTCAAGGCCTCCCGCGTGACGCGCCAGGATGTGCTGCCCCCGGGTTCGGTCGTCGTGCCGATGGATCAGCCGGGTGCGAATGTGGCGATCGAGCTGCTCGAGCCCGAGGCACCGGACTCGCTGCTGCGCTGGGGATATCTCGACGCCACCTTCGAGCCCAAGGAATATGGCGAGCCGCGCGTGGTGGAGAAGCTGGCGCGCGACATGCTGCAGCATTCGCCGAAGCTGGCGGCGGAATTTGCCGACAAGCTGAAGAGCGATCCCGCTTTCGCGGCGAGTCCACGCGCGCGCCTGGAATTCTTCTTCGAGAGATCGCCGTGGTACGCGGCGCAGGATGTCGGCCGGTATCCCGTGCTCGGCGTGGACCGCAAGGCGCTGGAGTCAAAACTGTGCGAGGGCTAGCGCAGGGGCGCATCACGGCGTCGCGACGGCAGCGCTTCCCGTTGGTCGCCTATTCCACCTTCAAGGCCTGCCCCAGCAAATCCTCGGCACGCTCCACCTTGATCAGAACGGCCCAACCTTTCTTGTCCGGGTCCCACTGTTTCTCCGGCTCGATCAGGCGTTCCCAGACCTTGTCATAGACGGGACCCGACTTGTGGACCGAAGCGGTTCCGTAGAACCGCGCAATGCCGCCCATCGGCAGGACGTCGCGGGCGCCGAGGTTGAAATAGAAAACGGTCACCCTGGTGCCGTCGGCGAGAAGCGAATTCGTCGAGCCGCGCCCGCGCTCCCACAATGAGATGTGATCGTCATCGTACACCTGCGTGCTGCCGCGCGGCGTGATTTGCGCATATCCGTTCGGCTGCACGGTGCCGATCAGACAGACGTGTTCCGGAAACGCGCCGTTGATGAGTGGCTGAACTTTCTTCGGGATGATCGCCATAGCTTGCCGCCTACCGGTAGACGTTGTTCGAAGTGTGGTCGCCGCCGAGCCAGTTCTTGAGCTCGGCATGGGCCTGCTTCCGCCGCGTCTCGTTGATCGCGGCAGCGTTCGGCGCATCGAGCGTGAATTCGACGATCAGGCCGTTGGGATCGGTGGCGTAGACCGAGCGGCAATAGCCATGATCCAGCACGAAACTCTGCGGTTCCTTGAAACCGGCCGCCTTCAGCCGCGCCTCGATTCCCTTCTGGGTATCGGCATCGACGTTCAGCGCGATGTGATGGAATGGGGTGAAAGGCATCTTCGGTCCGAATTCCTGCTGATCCTCCGGCTTCTCGAACTGGAAGAAGGCGAGTGCGCCGCCGTCGCCCAGCCCGAAGAAGCAGTGACAGTAGGTGCGGACTGCGCCGAACAGTTCGTCGGATTCGCACCAAGTGGCCATCAGCGGCAGTCCGATGATGTCCTCGTAGAAATGACGCGTCGCTTCCATGTCGCGCGTCACGTAGGCGTTGTGATGCAGCCGGCTCGGCAGTTTGGTCTGTGCGCTCATGTTTCTCCCCTTGACCAGAATTTCTTCGATGCGATGCGTGCGCCTTCCGCAAGCGCCGCAAGTTTTGCCCACACCACGTCGGGATCGACACCGCCAGTTCCGACGTGCACGCTGAAGCCGCAATCGACTCCCGCCATGACGTTGTCGCGGCCCACCAGATTGGCATACCGCTCGATCCGTTGCGCCACAAGCTCCGGATGCTCGATGTAGTTGGACTGGCACTCGATGACGCCGGGCACCAGCACCTTGCCGTCCGGCGGCCTGATCTCCTCGAAGATCTTCCACTCATGCGCGTGGCGCGGATTGGCCGCCTCGAACAGGATGGCGCGCGGCTTGGCACCAGCCAGGACGTCGATGATATCGGCGAACGGCACGTCGCAATGATGCGGGCCGGGATAATTGCCCCAGCACATGTGCATCCTGAGCCGCTCGGCCGGGATGTTGCGCACGGCGTGGTTCATCGCCTCGATGTGCAGCCGCATCCGTTTGCGGAATTCCGCGAGACTCAGATCGGCATATTGCACGTGACGGCCCATGGCGAGATCGGGACAATCGAGCTGCAAGGTCATTCCGGAGTCCGCGATGGTTTCGTACTCGGCGCGCATCGCTTCGGCGATGGCGTAAAGATACTCCTCATGCGTCTTGTAGTGATCGTTGCGGAAGAACAGCGAGATCACGCCGGGCGAGGCGGCGCTCGAGAATGTGCCGCGCACATTCCTTCCGGCGACGGCTGCCTGCATGTTCTCGACGTCGACTTTGGGTGAGCGGAGGTCGCGCACATCGACCGGTCCGTTGCAAGCCGGTGCTTTGCGTGTCTTGCGCCCGGGGTCGCCGAACACGCGCGCCGCACTCTTCGGAAACGCGACCAGGTCCTGAAACACATAGGTATTGCCGGAGCCGCCGAATCCGGCGAGCCGGTCCTTCACGTAGGTGGCGTAGCTCGGCTTCGACATTTCGCCATCGTTGACGATGTCGATGCCGGCCGCGATCTGACGGTTGACCATCTCGTCCACTGCCAGGCGCACGCGTTCGTCGAGTGCGCCTTGATCGACCGGCATACCCTCTTCCTTGGCCACCATCATCTGGATGAGATCGTCCGGGCGAGGCAGGCTGCCGGTGTGGGTGGTGAGAAAGCGCTGAGCGCTCGCGGCCGTCATGCGATTGCGAAAGAAATTGCGAGTGGCAGGGTATTCGCGCAATGCTGAGATTGTAAAGCAAGGCAGGCGGCGGATTTCGGAAGGCTTCTCGCAATGGATGAAACCCCGGTTCTCATTTCCGGCGGCGGTCTGGTTGGTTTGTCGGCGGCGATGTTTCTCGCGCAGCACGGTGTTGCTGCGCTGGTTGTCGAGAAGCTGAAGGCGCCGTCGCCGCTGCCGCGCGCCGCATTCTTTCACATGCGCACGCTGGAGCTGTTTCGCCAGGCCGGCATCGAGGACGCGGTGCGCGAGCAATCCGCACGCGAGTTCACGCCGGACGGTGCTGTGGTCGCCGTCGAAAGCCTGGCCGGGCGGCAGATTGCGTCCTTCATTCCCACGCTGAACGAAGGCGTCGAGGAAGTGAGCCCGTGCCGGAGATTGTTCGTGAGCCAGCCCGGGCTGGAACCCATTTTGCGGCGGCGTGCGGAAGTGGGCGGCGCGCGCGTTCTCGGTGGACACGAATTGATTTCGGCTGCGGAGGACCGCGACGGCGTGATCGCAGTTCTGCGCAATGTCGAAACCGGTGAAGAACGCCAGGTTCGCGCGAAATACCTTATCGGCGCGGAAGGCGGCCGCAGTGTCCTGCGCGATCATCTGGGCATCGCGATGAACGGCCATGGCGTGTTCTCGAATTCGGTTACCATCTATTTTAGGGCCGATCTTTCGAAGCACGTCGTCGGCCGCGACATGTCGGTGATCTATGTGATCAATCCGGTTCTGTCCGGATTCTTTCGCTTCGAGAAGGATGGCAAGCGCGGATTCCTCGCCATCAACGTGGTGGGCGATCCGGTGGCGCATCCCGAAGCCGCCGCCAACGTCACGACCGACATGTCGGAGCCCAGGCTCATCGAACTGGTGCGGGCGGCAACCGGTGTTCCCGATCTCCAGATCGAGATCGAAGGT
>DATIYG010000316.1:0-4532 GCA_035517755.1 Rhizomicrobium sp.
GGCCGGTCTTTGCATCCAAGGCACAGATTCCATCCGTGCATCCTCCAACGTAAACAACGCCATTGGCGACCGCCGGCGAGGTGGTCATTATGTAGGGCGTCGCGAACGTCCAGACAGCTGTGCCGTTTCTGGGGTTAAACGCATACAGCTTCCCGTCATAAGAAGACTCGTACACAAGGTCGTTTGCTGCGGCGGCGGTAGCATCCACAGTGGCGCCCGTGACCCCACGCCAGGGAGATCCGCCGTCTTGCGTCCAAAACGCCCAAAGCTGGCTGTCCTCTCCGCTTCCGACATACACAAGGCCATTCGAGATGATCGGCGACGAATAGATGGCCTGGTTTACGAAGGAGGTGTTCCACACTGGCGTGCCGGTGGCGGCGTCGAAGCTGTACAACGTGCCTTTGTTGCTTGCGACATAAAGAACGCCCTGCGAAATCGCGGGCGACGCCTCGACAACCGAGTCGACGGGCTGCGACCAAACCTGCGCGCCGGTCTTGGCGTTGAAAGCAAAAATGCCCTGTACGTTATAGCCGCCGACATAGACAATTCCGTTGGCCACAGTGGGGGAAGAATCGGCATCGACGAGCTTTGGGCTTTTCCATAGCTGCTTCCCCGTTGTTGCGTTGAAGGCATAGAGGTAACCGTCATAGGAATTCACATAAACTCTGCCATTGGCTACGGCTGGCGAGCACTGGATCATGTCGCCGGTCGTGGCGGTCCATAGCAGGGCGCCGGTGGTGGGATCGAGTGCGTAAAGGTTATGATCGGTCGAGCCGATATAAAGCCTTCCGGACGCGACCACGGGAGACGAATAGACATGTCCCCCCGTCGTGAATGTCCAGGCGGGTTCCAGCTGCCACACATTGCCCGCGTTGATGACATTCTCGTACGGATTGCTGCGTTTGCCCGATGCCGTGAAGCGAAACTGCGACCAATCCGTTCGCACATTGAACGTCGCTTGGAACGCCGTGCCGTCTTTGCGGCCGATGGCGGTGATCCAGTGGACGCCCGGCGTGGCCGCGGCGGGGATGATGAGCGGCACGTTGCTGAAAGCGCCTGTGCCATCGCTGACGGTCAGCACCTCGTCCGTCGTGTCGAAGTAGATGTCGATCGCTTCCTTTGCGGCGAAGCCGCTGCCGCTGACGTTGATCCCAAGCTGCGGATGTCCGACGGCCGGAGTTGGGGTCACACCGTCGGCAAGCGCATCTGGGATGGGAACGATTGCAGCGAGAAGCAGCGATAGCGCAATAAACCGCATGAGAGTCCCCTCCGTATCGGCGTAACGGAAGGACAGTATACATCTCGTCCAAGTACAGTCGTATAGCGATCCTTTTCAGCGTCGATCGCTTCATGTCGGTTTCCTTACATCCATCTGACCGGCTGCTAAATCCTTGCGCAAGGCACACGCGTGGCGGTCACAGGATATCTCGATATCAAATAGCTTGCCGTCTATGTTTCTGACGAGACAGATGATGAGAATGCCGCCATGCGCCATTGGGTGCGCGGGAACAGACAGGGCACCTTTTTCTGGTCGCACTTCACGCTATATAAAATTCGAAGCAACGCGGGTCGCGGGAACGGGAAGGATCTCATGGGTTACATCGAAAAGTCGCTTGGCAATGGCGAAGTGCTTGTCGCCAAGGCGGAATTCCACTGGTGGTACACGCTGAAGGCGGTGCTGGCGCTCCTGCTGCTCGGCTGGCTCATCATCGGCATCGTCATCTTCTTTGCCATGATGATCCGCAAATGGACGACGGAGATCGGCGTCACCACGCACCGCTTCGTGGAGAAGACGGGCCTCTTTACCCTCACCACCAACGAGATCGCGCTGCAGAACATCGAAGGCGTCCGCGTCACGCAAGGCATGTGGGGCCGGATGCTGGGCTACGGCCATCTGCGCATCGAGGGCACGGGCGTGGACGCGGTCACGATTCCCGATATTTCAAATCCTGTGGGTTTCCGCGCCGCCATCGAATCCGCCAAGGAAGGCAATGTGCGGAAATAATCTTATCGCTTGAGGCGGATACATTTTTCGGTTCTCATGTTCTCTACCGGGGCCGGGGGAGAGGAGGATCGCGTGAAAGCCATCCGCAACATCGCCCTCGTCGTCGCCTTTCTTGCCACGCTCGGCCCCATCGCCCATCTTCTGGAATTGCCGTCGAAGCTGACGCTGGATGGCGCACTATGGCTCTCGATCCAGCAGAATCTCTATCGCGGCTGGGGCACGCTGTTCGGTCCGGTGGAGATCGCCGCGCTGCTGTGCTCGCTGGCGCTGTTCCTCTGGACGAAGGGCGATCGCGGCCATCGCAACGGCTACCTCATCGCGGTGGTCTGCTACCTGTCGATGATCGCCTACTTCTTCCTGTTCAACGATGTGGTGAACCAGGCGCTGAACCATTGGACGGCAGCGACCTTGCCGCACGACTGGGCGCGGTATCGCCTTAAATGGGAAACCGGCCACGCGCTGGCCGCGCTGTTTTCCGTCGTGGCGTTCGTCGTGCTGCTGCAGGCTTACATCCGCGAGGCGCTGATGCAGCACGCCGGCCAGAATTCAAACGTGCAATTCGTACGATCGTCATAGTCGTCGGCATTTGAGGGGGGATTGATCTGATGGTTCGGGAAATCGCCGTTGCGGCGTTGCTTATTGTTGTGTTGCCGGCGAGCGCCCTTGCGGCCGATGCCAACAATGGCAAGGCGCTCTTCGCGCGCTGCGCCGCATGCCACACGGCGACGAAAGGCGGCCCCAATGGAATCGGGCCCAACCTGTTCGGCGTGGTCGGACGCAAGGCCGGAACGGCGAAGGACTTCTCCTACTCCGCGGCACTGAAGGCGTCGGGGATCACCTGGAGCGCAGACAAGCTCGACAAGTGGATCGAGCACCCGGCGGCGCTGGTGCCGGGCAACCGCATGGCCTTTGCCGGAATCTCGGATGCCGGCCAGCGCGCCGACATCATCGCTTATCTTTCGACACTAAAATGAAACGCATGCTGGCAGCCCTGTTGGTCATGCCCGTTGCAGCGGTGGCAGCGGACTTCCACCCGTCCATCCCGCCAACACCGCAGTCCGACCTTGCCTGCCCCTTTCGTCATTCGGTTGCAGAAGTCGAATCGCTGAGGGCACTTCCAGCGCCGATCCAGGAGTTCGTCTTGTCGAAGACCGGAGCAATGTCGCATCGTGGTGCGTTCTTCAACACCACGGACGCTGTTGCTCAAGAGGCGCCGTTTCACCGCTTCATACGCGCGGGGCGTTCGGGCCGCCTTTGGTTTGTTTGGTTCGAGCAAGGCGGCATCGTTTACAACAAGCAGCTCGCGATATTCTCCCTGGACGACGATGCGAAGGCGCAACTCAAGTTTCACGTGGACTATTTTGAGCAGAACCCCTGCAAGGTGACGGACTCGCTTTTGGATGGCGATGTGCCGAAGGACCTTCCGTTCGGTGACGACGCCAAGGACCCCCACGCTCTTTGGTAATCATGCGGCGGAATGACGCACCAGGCCAGTATTGCTGCACTGCAATGAAATTGCCGCCGGTGCCGAGGACCAGCAATTTCCGCGTCACACGGCGGAATCGCTTCGTTGACAATTCCTCACCAGCGGACCTAGTTTTTGCGCCGCAAAAATCTGGCGGACAGAGGGGACCGGTCCTTTCGCGTTGTGGTCCGGGATAAAAACGCCGCCTTTCAGGAAGGCTTCTTCGCAGCATGAAAGTCATTGTCCCGGTCAAACGGGTGATCGACTTCAACGTCAAAGTCCGCGTCAAAGCGGACGGCTCGGGCGTCGATCTCGCCAACGTCAAGATGAGCATGAACCCGTTCGACGAGATCGCGGTGGAAGAAGCGATCCGGCTGAAGGAAAAGGGCAAGGCGAGCGAGATCATCGCCGTCTCCATCGGGCCCCAGCAGGCGAGCGAAACCATCCGCACCGCCCTCGCCATGGGTGCCGATCGCGGCATCCTCGTGAAGACGGACGGCGAGGTTGAGCCGCTGGCGGTTGCGAAAATCCTTAAGGCCATTTGCGACGCGGAGCAGCCGGGCCTCGTCATTCTCGGCAAGCAGGCGATCGACGATGATTCGAACCAGACGGGCCAGATGTTGGCGGCATTGCTCGGCTGGCCGCAGGCGACCTTCGCCCACAAGCTCGACATGGGTGATGGCAAGGCGGATGTCGAACGCGAGATCGACGGCGGATTGCAGACGGTGGACGTGAAGCTCCCGGCGATCGTCACCACCGACCTTCGCCTGAACGAGCCGCGCTATGCATCGCTGCCCAACATCATGAAGGCGAAGAAGAAGCCGATCGATGAGAAACAGCCTTCCGATTACGGCGTGGATGTTTCGCCGCGCCTGAAGGTGCTGAAGGTGACGGAACCGCCCAAGCGCCAGGCCGGCGTGAAGGTGAAGACCGCCGCCGAGCTCGTCGACAAGCTGAAAGAGATCGGGGCGATCTGATGGCATCTCTGGTGATCGCCGAACACGACAATGCGTCGCTGAAGGATTCGACGGCCAAGACCGTCACCGCCGCAGCCCAGGTGAG
>DATIYG010000317.1:0-3586 GCA_035517755.1 Rhizomicrobium sp.
CGGCGGGGAATTTCCACGGCGAACACCCAGGCGTTGCCCAGCGACAGGTAGAGGCAGATCACTTGCGCCGGAACGAGCCAGATAAAGGCGTGCGGTATCCTGAGGATCAGCAGAATGCCGGCGAGCACCGGCAGCAAGGTCGCGATGTGCAGCAGCGTTCCACGCACGATGCGCGCGCCCTTCGAGCCGAGCACGACCGAGCGTCCATCATCCGGAAAGTAATGTCCGAACACGCGGATGGCCGCGAGAATGGCAAGTCCCGTCGCCACATACTCCAATCCCAGCCACAGCATGGGCTGGCCGGGAATGAGCGAGAACAATCCGATCAGCAGGGCTTCCAGCTGAAGGAACAGGGCGGACCACGCGCGAAAGAGATAGCCACGCCCCTGCAGCATGTGATTGAGGCTGATGGTGACGCCGACGAACAACAGGCCGGCTAGCGTGGCGCTGACCTGCGCCACGGTCACGAAGTAGTCATGCCAGGCCAAGATGTCGGTCATGCGCTGCCCGATTCGACCTTCTGAGTTTACAGCGCCTTCGCGGGAAGTCGCACGACAGGACGGCAAGGCCTGCTAAGGTCGGGTCGGCCGCCATGTCCGGGAGTGCATCCGATGAACGACAACACCGCGACAACCGAATACGTCCCGCCGAAGGTGTGGGTGTGGGACAAGGAATCGGGCGGCCGTTTCGCCAACATCAATCGGCCCACGGCCGGCGCAACGCATGAGAAGGAACTGCCGGTCGGCAAGCATCCCTTCCAGCTCTATTCGCTCGCCACGCCCAACGGGGTGAAGGTGACGGTGATGTTCGAGGAGCTGCTGGCGAAGGGGTTCAAGGAGGCCGAGTACGACGCCTGGCTGATCAACATCAACGGCGGCGACCAGTTCGGCTCGGGCTTCGTTGCCATCAATCCGAACTCGAAAATTCCGGCGATGGTCGACCGCTCGACCAATCCGCCGACGCGCGTGTTCGAGTCGGGATCGATGCTGCTTTATCTCGCCGAGAAGTTCGGTGCCTTCCTGCCGAAGGATCATTACAAGCGCACCGAGTGTCTCAACTGGCTGTTCTGGCAGATGGGCTCGGCGCCGTTCCTCGGCGGCGGCTTCGGACATTTCTATGTCTATGCGCCGATCAAGATCGAATACGCCATCAACCGCTACGCCATGGAGACCAAGCGCCAGCTCGACGTCCTGAACCGGCATCTCGCACACAACGAATGGATGGCTGGCGACGAGTACTCCATCGCCGACATGGCCATCGCGCCGTGGTACGGCCATGTCGCGCGCGGCGAGGCGTATGGCGATGCCGCCACGTTCCTCTCGGCGCACGAATACACCCACGTGCTGCGTTGGGCGCAGGCGTTCGGCGCGCGGCCCGCCGTGAAGCGCGGACGCATGGTCAATCGGCCGTTCGGCGATCCGTCCGGCCAGCTTCTGGAGCGCCACGACGCATCCGATTTCGAACTGCGCACGCAGGACAAGGTGATCGCCGCCGCCGAAGCAGCGGAGCGCGCGGAGAGGAAGGTCTGAACCGGGCCGAGCCCGTCACAGTCTCCTGTGATATACAATCGCGGTTCGGATGGGAGGGTACGCCATGGCCAAGCTCAACGAAGCGAAATTGCATGATTTTGTCGGCAAGATGCTGGGAGATCTGGGTGGCGCGTTCAGCGTGCCGACCGTTCGACTGGGACTGCGGCTCGGATTGTTCGATGCGTTGAACGAGGGCCCGGTAACCGCCGAAGAGCTGGCAAAGCGGGCGGGTGGGCTAGCGCCGCGCTACGTACGCGAATGGGCGCTCGCTCAAGCCGCGAACGGCTACATCGAATACGACGGCGCATCGGAAAAGTTCAGCATTTCCCCCGAGCAGGCGATGGTCTTCGTCGTGAAGGACAGTCCGGTCTATCTGGCGGGCGCGTTCGACCTGGTGGCGGCCATGATCGAGGGCGAGCCGAAGGTCGAGCGTTCGTTCCGGACCGGAGGCGGCGTGCGCTGGGGCGACACTGCGGGCTGCCTGTTCTGTGCGACGGGTGCGTTCTTCCGTCCAGGCTATGTCAACAACATCGTGCAGAACTGGCTTCCAGCGCTCGACGGCGTGGCCGACAAGCTGAAGAGGGGCGCGAAGGTTGCCGATGTCGGCTGCGGCGTCGGGTTCTCGACGCTTCTGATGGCGACGGCGTTCCCGGCGAGCAAGTTTGTCGGCTACGACTTTCACGAGCCTTCGATCGAGGAGGCGCGCCGGCATGCCGCAGCGCACGGCATGGGCGATCGCGTGCGGTTCGAAGCTGCAACCGCGAAGGACATCAAGGATCGCGATTTCGACTTGGTCACATTCTTCGATTGTCTGCATGACATGGGCGATCCCCGCGGCTGCGCCAAGCACATGCGGCAGATCCTGAAAAGCGACGGCACGTGGATGATCGTAGAGCCGATCGCCGGAAACAAGGCGCAAGACAACATGAATCCGGTCGGGCGACTCTACTATAACGCCTCGACGATGATCTGCGTGCCCACATCCCTCGACCAGGAGGTCGGCGAAGGCCTCGGTGCTCAGGCCGGCGAGGCGAGGCTGTCGGATGTCATTCGCGAAGGTGGCTTCACTCGCGTCCGGAGGGCGACGGAGGGTCCCTTCAACATGGTGCTGGAAGCGCGCGCGTAGCACCGCCCCGCTCTGCGATGATCAAGCTCACATTACATTCGTTAGTCCGGGAACAGGATGCAGCTTGCCCATGCTGCATCCTTTCTTGTCGCCCCAGCGTCAGCGCGGCGCCATGCGGATGGCGCCGTCGAGGCGGACGCACTCGCCATTGAAGTAGCCGTTCTTGATCATCTGCAGCGCGAGCGACGCGTACTCCGGCGGATTGCCGAGGCGCGCCGGGAACGGCACTTGTGCGGCCAGTGCTGCCTTCACTTGCTCGGGCGCACCTTGCAGCAGCGGCGTGTTGAACAGGCCCGGCATGATCGTGTTGCAGCGGATGCCTTCCTGCGCGAGATCGCGCGCCACCACGAGCGTGATCGCGTTCACCCCGCCCTTCGAGGCGCTGTAGGCGGCCTGGCCGATCTGGCCGTCCTGTGCCGCCACGCTCGCCGTGTTGACGATGGCGCCGCGCTCGCCGCCCGGCAGCGGATCGAGTGTCAGCATGCCGGCCGCGCTCATGGCGATGCAACGGAACGTGCCGACGAGATTGATCTGGATGATGCGGTCGAAATCCTTCGCGTGAAAGAATTTGATCTCGCCGGTTTTCTTGTCGCGCGAGGCGGTCTTGGCGGCGTTGCCGGTGCCGGCGCAGTTGACGAGGATGCGCTCCTGGCCGTTGGCGGCGCGCGCTTTCCGGAAACCTTCCGCCACGCTGTCGTCACTGGTGACGTCCACTTCACAGAACACGCCGCCCACTTCGGCAGCGACGGCTTCGCCCTTGTCCTTCTGGCGGTCGAAAATGGCGACCTTTACGCCTTCCTTGGCCAACGCGCGGATGGTCGCTTCGCCGAGGCCGGAAGCGCCACCGGTGACGATGGCGGAAATTGAGGAATTGAGCTCCATGGCACGTCCTTTTGAATAGCAGCGGCGGATTCTTAGAGGCTGGCCCTTC
>DATIYG010000318.1:0-2190 GCA_035517755.1 Rhizomicrobium sp.
CGCGTCGCGCCATGGTTCGCAATCCGGGCGGCAGCAGGAAGGCAAGCGGCGCAAACAGCTGTGCGATCAGCAATGCAGCACGCGACAGGCTCGGACGGGTCAGCACATTCGCGATGGTCCAGCGCGTGAGGCGATCGGCAATCGGACGGCGATAGTGTTTCTCGATATGCGCGCGGGACTGATCGACCAGCCGCTGATAATCGACTCCGGACGGACAGACCGTCCGACAGGCAAGACACGACAGGCAGCGGTCAATGTGGGTGACGGTTTCGGCCGACGGTGCGCCGCCGTCCTCCAGCATCTTCTGCATCATCACGATGCGGCCGCGCGGGGAATCGCGCTCGTCGCCCAGCAGCACATAGGTCGGGCAGCTGGCCGTGCAGATGCCGCAATGGACGCAAGACCGCAGCGCGGCATCGGCTTCGGCGACGTGCGGATCAGCCAGCTGCGCCAGGGAGAAATTCGTGCGCATCTAGACGCCGTCCCACATGCGGCCGGGATTGAACAGCCTGAGCGGATCGAACGCGGCTTTGACGCGCTTCGTCAGTTCCGCCCGAACGGGATCTTCCTGCGCGAACGGCGGAATGGATTTGTCGCCGCGCATCCTGATGGCGCGTGCATCAAATTCCCACGCAATCGCATGCAAGTAACGATCGGATTCGACCCAAAGCAGGCCGCCCGCCCAATCGGCACACCAGACAGCCGGCTTGGTCTCTGCAATGAAGTTGGCCGCGTTCATTGGCGGGATATGGACACGCCAGAGCACGGTCTTGGCACTGGACACGATCCGGCCGGATGCGATGTTGTGGAAGATCGCCGCAGCTTGTGGCGCCGTCTCGGAGAACTTTCGCAGCAACTTGATTTTCTCATCGAGTGCCGCTCGAGAGCCTTCCAGGCGAACAAACGCCACTCCGTTTACGAATGCGAGACCGGTCGATTCCAGCGGTCTCGACCATGCGCGGAGGAGTAGCGCGAACCCCCTTTCGGGCGAGAGGCCGCAGCTGTCGAAGACCTCCGAGATCGGCGGTCTCGGAAACGCGCGCAGAGTCACTTCCGTCATGGGGCCGAGCGTGCCCATGGCGCCGCACATCAGTTTCGGCACATCGAACCCGGTGACGTTCTTCACCACCTTGCCGCCGGCCTTGTACGCCTCACCGAATCCATTGACTGCGCGGAAGCCCAGCAGATGATCGCGGCAGCGGCCGTAACGGATCGCCGCCGAGCCGTTCGCATCCGCGGCCAGCACGCCGCCGATGGTCGCGGCGTTGGCCGGCGCACCATACAGCGGTCCCCAGTCGGCGGGCTCGAACCCGAGCCGCTGGTCCTTCTCCGCCAATGCCGCTTCGATCTCCGCGACCGGCGTTCCGGCGCGCGCGGTGATCACCATCTCGTCCGGTTCGTATTTCACGACGCCGCTGAGCTGCGAAAGATCGAGCACGTCGTCGCATTCGACTGGACGGCCAAGCCCGCGCTTGGTGCCGTGGCCTGCGATCTCCAGCGTGCGGCGAGCGTCGCGCGCCGCGCGTACCACATCGACCACTTCGGTTTCGCTGGAAACAGAAAGGCGCGCCATCAGAACCGCGGCAGCTCCGCGTGCCGCATCGCGCCCTTGTGCACATGCGCGTGCCCCTGCTCGATGCACACGGACAGCGTGGGAAACACCTTGCCGGGATTGAACAGCCCGCCGCCATCGAAGGCACATTTCAGGCGCTGCTGCTGCGCGAGATCGGCTTCGGTGAACATCTCCGGCATCAGGTCGCGCTTCTCGATGCCGACGCCGTGCTCGCCGGTCAACACACCGCCGACCTCGACACAGAGGCGCAGGATCTCCGCGCCGAACGCTTCGGCGCGATCGAGTTCGCCCTCCTTCATCACGTCGAAAATGATCAGCGGATGGATGTTGCCGTCGCCGGCGTGGAACACGTTGCAGAAGCCGAGGCGGTATTCCGCCGACATTTCCGCCATGCGCGCCAGCACATGCGGCAGCGCGCGGCGCGGGATGGTGCCATCCATGCACAGCATGTCGGGCGCAAGCTTGCCCATGGCGGAGAATGCGGCCTTGCGGCCCATCCACAAGCGCGCGCGCTCCTTCTCGTCGCGCGCCTCGCGCACTTCATGCGCGCCGCTCGCCCGCGCGATCTCCGCCACGCGCGCGATGTTGTCCGCGACTTCGGAGTCCAGCCCGTCGAT
>DATIYG010000319.1:0-4292 GCA_035517755.1 Rhizomicrobium sp.
TGAAAAAGCCTCGGATCGGCACTTCGGAAGCGCGCTCGAGCTCCCCGCGCCTTTGTCCTCTAATTTGATCGCCACTCCGATTGAGACCGCATTTGGAAAGGTCTGGATCACTTGCCCGCGATACGTTTCGAACGCCGAGTCGAGTGTTGTTCCAGGTGCGGACTTAACCGCGAAAATCGTAAACTTCTCGACCCAAGTTCCGTTCTTGTCGTTACGGCCATAATCGCATCCGACGTCCTCGCCCTTATGATTGTCGTCGGAAAACACTTCGGCATGCCAGAATGAGACGTTTGGGAATGAGGCCGGACAGATCATTCCGCTTTGAATGTGCCGGATGCTACCATCGTTCTGAACCTCGAACACTCCCGCGGCCTTAGGTTCGGCGGCAACGATTGCTTCGTTATGGGCCTTGAGCGCCGCAATTTGTTCAGGCGAAAGGTGGTTGTCGGCGTTCGCGCTCGCGGTCAACGTTGCGACGACCAGCAACGACGCAGCTACAAGGCGCACACTCATGATTCTACGGAATCGTCGTGCAGTAGAGCGGGAAATCGCCGCGCGGGATGTTGTGCTCGATCTGCGCCACGCTGCAATCGATGAGGTAGCCGTTGCGCATGGTGGTGACCGTGAGCCGCGAGGCGGCAGTCTTGTGATCAACGCTCGCCCGCATCAGCATCGGTGGCGCGGAGCCATCCGTCGCCATCAGGGCCTTGTCGTTCGCCGCGGTCGATTCGTCCGAACCCCAACCCTCGACATAGGTGCGGATGCGGATCGAGGCCGAACGTCCCTCGGCATCGCGGTAATGACAATTGCCGACGATGTTCGGCGCGTCGTCGCTCGGCCCGGTGATGCTTTCGAACCGGAACGTCTTGAAATAGGTAGGGCATAGCACACCGGACTCGGGATGCTTGTAGGAGCCATCCATGTTGCGCGACCAACCGCTTGGCGTGTCTGTCACCTTCTGCAGCAAGCCGGTGACCGCGTTGAACGGACTCGGCGGCTTGTCCTGGGCATTCGCGCCAAAGCCGACAATCAGCAACGCGCCGCCTGCAGCGGCCAGCAAAATCCTACGCATTGGACATCCCCTCCGATGATCCCGAGCTTACCGCAAAATCGCCTTTGCCATCAATTCGGACAGGCCGCGGATGCAGACTATTTTGCCGCGATCTCTTTCACGGCGGCCGTGTACACCGCCTGAAGGAAATCGGCCTGTTCCCGCGTATCGCGCGGGTCGGCATATTCGACGGTCGCTTCGACCACCCAGTTCTTCACGGCGGCGCCGGCAAACAGGATGCGATACTCCAGCGCCTCGGCCCGCGCAGTGCGGTAGGTTCGCGTATAAATGGAAAGATCGCCTCCATCGAGCGAGATGGTCTTCTCCGCTATGCGCTTGCCGCCGGTCGATTCTTGTTCGCCGAAATCCGGAGCCAGTGCTGTTTTGGCATCGTAGCCTCCGGAAAGTGGGGTGAGGCGGATGGTGCCGTAGACGCCGTCGCGCGCGGAGTAGGCGCAGAAATCCGACTGCCTCTCGGGATCGGCTTCGCCGACGGCATCGCGCTCGAAATCGCCGATGCGCAGCGGGCACACGAAGCCTGAGATATGCGCCTTGTCGCCATCGCCGCGATCGCTGAACGTGTCGCCGCCCGATTGGGCAAGCGCAGATGCGCCCGACAAGGCGAATAGAACGACTGCAGAAAAAATGCGCCCCATGCGGTCCATGATGTCATGGACCGCATGATCGCGCTACGGACTTGTCGGTTACGTGCCGCTCGCCGCCGGCAGCCGTGTGACCTGGGACTTGGTCAGCGTGGTCGTGATCAGATTCCGATTGCGGTCGAATCTTGCCTGCGAAGCCCTGATCGTCACCGTTCTCTTGCCCGCAGTGGTGATCGCGTCGACCTGGATCGCGGTGGGCCTTCCACCGGCTCCGATGACCACCTTGCGGACGGTACCGATGGACGCGCCAGTCGCATCCTGCACGGTGTCATTGTTCAACGTGTTGGCGTCGGTCACCTCGCTCACCGGCTGTTCGCCCGCGCCCATCGCCGATTGCGCCATGGACGAACCGGTCTCCGCCGCGCCTTGCGCTGCGGCTCCGGGCTGACTCATCGTACCCTGCGCGTACGCGCCACCGCTCACCAGGGCGAACGCGCCAGCGAGCAAGACTGCTCTTTTCATCATTTGCCACTCCTTCGCTATCCCCGCCTTCCCCGCGGTGGAAACTGCCCGCGCAAAAGGCTGTTCCCGTGCCGCACCGGTACCAAAGGGAAGGGTTAGCCATGCAGCTAGGTTCGGCGCTGCGAAACCATGGTTCCGCGATCTCGGCCGTCGAGCAGCAGAAACGGCCTGACCTGATTGCATGCCGCAGGATTGAACGTCAGCTGCTCATTTGCTGCTGGGCAGCTGGATGCTGATCTTGCCCTTGTCGTAACTGTAGCCGCCAATGGGCTTCGCTTTTCCGGTAAAGACAGCGGTCGCGACCTTGCTCAATTCCATGCCTGAAGGGCGGCCATCATAGGCTGCAAAGAACCACGTGTTGTCATTTTGCTCCACGGTCGCAACCCAGCGCGGTTTTGCGGAAGGATCGTTTGTCATGCGGACCGCATCGGTCAGTGAGTCTGGCGCGCTCTCGAGCGCCGGAGGGTCGCCTACTGTCATCCCCGTGATCTTGTCCGCGGATGCATCGCTGCCATCCTCGAACACGGCGTGCCACAGGAGCAGCGGCACTTCTGCCGAACCGACCTCGGACTCGGCACACCATGTCCTTGGCTTCTCCGGCTCTGACTTAACTCTCGGGTCATCTGCGACAGCGCCGATCAGACTCATCATGACCAGTGACTGTTGAACGTCGTTCGGATCGGCGACCTCGGTTCCGTCGCGAATGGGGGCGGCAGATTTTGCGCAGCGCGCGAGCTGCACGCCCGCGGTTTCTCTCGCTCTCGCCGCCATGGACGCTAATGCCGCGAAGGTCGTGGATTCGAGATCGGTGCGGTACGAGACGCGATATTCCAGTGTCCAGCCGCTCAGATCTGCTAGCCAGATGCCCTCCCGGAATGGGCCATTCGGACGCGCGTATACTTCCTTCAGCCAACCAGCATTGGCTTCGAAGTCCTTGCCAGCGCTATCGGACAGCAACACCAGCCCATCCATCCGGTGCAGCATTTCGTTGCGGGCTTCGGCGACGTCATCCGCCAATGACTGTGATTGGCGCCGTGTGATGTATTCCGTGATCGTTATGTTCTTTGCCGCGTTGGCGTAGTTGCAACCGACATCCAGTCCGTTCGGCTTGAAAGCCAGGACGTCGGTGCGACTGAAGTCGCCTAACTTCGAATCGCAGATCAAACCCGACTGCAAATTCGTGATGTCGCCATTGTCTGCGACGTGCCAAATACTGCGATACAGGGATTGCTGCTGCGTATTTTCCGTCTGGACCTTCGTTGCGTCGGTGTCCGCCCACGCATTGGCGGCAGACGCAAGCATGGCCAAACCGATCGCAGCAATTCGCATTTCACCCCCCTTGCTATTCAATTGCGCGTCTCCCTTCGCGCCAGGAATGCCAGGCGTTCGAACAGGTGCACATCCTGCTCATTCTTGAGCAGCGCGCCGTGCAGCGGCGGAATGAGCTTGTGCGGATCCTTCTCGCGCAACGTCTCCGGCTGCACGTCCTCGTTCAGCAGCAGCTTCAGCCAGTCGAGCAGCTCGCTCGTCGACGGCTTCTTCTTCAGGCCCGGCACGTCGCGGATCTGGTAGAAGATATTCAGGGCCTCGGCGACCAGCTTCTGCTTGATGTCCGGATAGTGCACGTCGACGATCTTTTGCATCGTCTCGCGGTCCGGAAACTTGATGTAGTGGAAGAAACAGCGGCGCAGAAACGCGTCCGGCAATTCCTTCTCGTTGTTCGAGGTGATCATGACGATGGGGCGTTCCTTCGCCTTGATCGTCTCGCCGGTCTCGTAGACGAAGAATTCCATGCGATCGAGCTCGAGCAGCAGATCGTTGGGGAATTCAATGTCGGCCTTGTCGATCTCATCGATGAGCAGCACGGGCCGCGGGCTCATGTCGAACGCATCCCACAGCTTGCCGTGCCGGATGTAGTTTTTGACGTCCTTCACGCGCGGGTCTCCGAGTTGGGAATCCCGCAGACGCGTGACAGCATCGTATTCGTAGAGGCCCTGCATCGCCTTGGTGGTGGATTTCACGTGCCAGGTGATGAGCGGCGCCTTCAGCGCATCGGCCACCTCGTAGGCCAGCTGCGTCTTGCCGGTGCCGGGTTCGCCCTTGATCAGCAGCGGGCG
>DATIYG010000320.1:0-10365 GCA_035517755.1 Rhizomicrobium sp.
ACGACCGAAGGCGCCCAGTCGCTCGCGGACTCCTTCTCCATCCGGCGCACGGCGCTGCAACAGCGGGTGCCGTACTACACGACGATGGCCGGCGCCGTGGCCGCGACGGAAGCCATATCCGCGCTGCGCAAAGGCGCCCTGGGTGTGCGTCCTCTGCAGGCAACGGCCTGATAGTCCGGAACTTTTCGGCTTTCTCTGCGTCTCTTGAAGTCGCGGTCGGGCAACCCTAGAATTTGGCATCGCCAGATGATGGGACGAGCAGTCCGGGCGCAGGAAAAGGTTTTACATTTCAGGGACATAGCTTCGGCGCCGGCTGGAATCAGCCGGGCGGAGTCTTTTTGTCCCTATCAGGATCGAGAACGATGGAACGCATCCCCATGACAGCCGACGGCTTCCGGTCTTTGGAGGATGAGATCAATCACCTCAAGACCGTCGAGCGCCCGACCGTCATCCGCATGATCGAGGAAGCGCGCGCGCATGGCGATCTCTCCGAGAATGCCGAATACCATGCTGCGAAAGAGCGCCAGGCCTTCATCGAAGGCCGCGTACTCGAACTGGAGGACCAGCTGAGCCGGGCCGATGTCATCGACGTCACGAAACTGTCCGGCAGCACGGTGAAGTTCGGCGCCACCGTCACGCTGGTGGACGAAGACACCGACGAGAAGCGCAAGTACCAGCTCGTCGGCGATCTCGAGGCGGACGCCAAGAGGGGGCGCATCTCCATCTCCTCGCCGATCGCGCGCGCCCTGATCGGCAAGGGCAAGGGCGACACCGTAGAAGTGGCGGCTCCCGGCGGGGCCCGCTCGTACGAAATCCTGAAAGTCGAGTTTCGCTAGTCCGCGGCGCGAACGCCCAGTCCCTGCAATTCCGCCAACTCCTTCAGGCGCCGCTCCTCCGACAGCGTCGCGAGCCAGTCCATCAGCGCGAACATAACACCCGACGCGAGGAACGTCAGGTGGAGCATGATGAGCCAGAACATCTTGCGTTCATCAAGCGGAACCCCAGGCTCGGTCAGGGTGACGAAGGCGCGCAACAGCGAGATGACGGAAATCGCCACGATCGAACCGATCAGCTTCATCTTGAGGCCCGAGAAATCGAGCGTGCCCATCCAGGCGGGGCGGTCTTCGCTGTCGCCCGTATGGATCTTGGAGACGAAATTCTCGTAGCCGGAGAAGATCACGATCAGAATGAGGTTACCGGCGAGCGACAGGTCGATCAGCGTCAGCACCGTCAGGATCATCTTCTCGGTGTCGAAGGTGAGGATGCTGTACAGCGAGTGCCACAGTTCCAGCACGAACTCGAAGAGCAACATGGCGAGTGCTACGACGAGGCCGACATAGAACGGCGCCAGCAGCCAGCGGGACTTGAACAGCCCGGCTTCGAGAGTGCGCTCGAACAGGCCCTCTTTTTTCATCGGCCTCTGCCTCGCAAATCGCCGCGGAGCCTAGGCGAAGCTTCGGCCCCGCACAATCATCCGCGATGGCCAATCAGCGCCGCCATCTCGGCGATCTCCGTGAATCGTCCTGAAGGAGAAATCTCCGCAAGGCCGGCGCGCAGTTCGCGCTCAAATTCATCCTTGCGATTCCCAAGCTTCTGCGGCGCCGTGTAGGACAGCGAGAAGGCCAGCCCGACGATGTCCTCTGCGGCGATGGCGCGCTGGACAATGACGCCGTAGCGCTCGATGCGCCGGAAGGCTGAGTTCAGGAAATAGGATTCATGCGTGCGGTACTCCGGGCTCTCGCGTTCGATGATGTGGGGCGCCTCAGCGCGGCCGTACTTGTCGCCAAGATCGCGCAGGAGACGCCGCCAGCGATTCTCGACGGTGCGCGGATGTTCGTCGTCGAAATGCGCGACCGCGCCGTCCTGTGTCACCAGTTTGTCGAGCGCTTGAAGCACGGCCTCGCGGTCCATCCAGTGGAACGAGCGCCCCATCGTCACCAGACGGAAGGGACCGATCCCCGCCGGCATGTCGAAGGAGCTGCCGCGCTTCAGGACGACGGCCACGCCGGCGGCCTTCGCCTCCGCCGTGCAGGCAGCGAGCATCTCCGGCTCCGGATCGATGCCCGTCACCCACATCCGGGCCCTGGCGAAGGGAATGGCGAGCGTTCCGGGGCCGCATCCCAAATCCAACACGGCATCGCCATGTTTCAGCCCCACCAGTTCGATCACCTTCGCAATCAGGGATTCCGGATATCCGAGGCGGTACCGGGCGTAGTACGGCACAGCGCTGCGGAATCGATGGGGATCGTAAGACTGGGGGAGATCGGCCATGACAGTTATGTTTCGGACGGCGGCGGACTATATTAGCCGCATCGAACCGGGCTGGAATCACCGAATGGCAAATATCGCGCTGGTTGACGACGACAAGAACATCCTGGCCTCCGTCAGCATGCTGCTGGAGCAGGAAGGCTATCAGGTGCGCACCTATTCGGACGGTGTTTCGGCCTTTACCGGGCTTTCCACCTCCCCGCCCGATCTTGCCATCCTGGACATCAAGATGCCGCGGATGGACGGGCTGGAGCTGCTTCGCCGGCTGCGCCAGTCGGGCGACCTGCCCGTCATCCTGCTGACCTCGAAGGACGAAGAGATTGACGAGCTGATGGGCCTCAACGCCGGCGCCGACGATTATATCCGCAAGCCCTTCTCGCAGCGCCTTCTACTTGAGCGCGTAAAGGCCGTCTTGCGCCGGGCCGACCACAAGGCAGCGGCTCCGGGCGGCGAACCGCGCAAGGAAATCCTCTCCCGCGGCAAGCTCACGCTTGATCCGCAGCGCCACGAATGCACCTGGAACGGCAAGCCGGTGCGCCTGACGGTCACCGAATTCCTGATCTTGCAGTGCCTCGCCCAGCGTCCCGGATTCGTAAAGAGCCGCGACAACCTGATGGATGCGGCCTACGACGACCAGGTCTATGTCGATGACCGCACGATCGACAGCCACATCAAGCGGCTGCGCAAGAAATTCAAGGTGGTCGACGACAGCTTCGATGCCATCGAAACCCTTTACGGCGTGGGCTACCGCTATCGCGAAGCCTGATCTGTCACGCTTCAGCACCTGGAGCGCGTGGCTGTCGCGGCGGCAGGCGCGCGAGTCGCTCGAGCATCTGCGCCATGCCGTTGCATTGCCCACGGGCCGTACGCGTTCGGCGCTGACGCGACGCATCATCTTCTTCAACGCGGTGGCGCTTATCTTCCTCATCGGCGGCGTGCTGGTGGTGGAAACCAATCGCACCGGGCTGGTCGACGAACGATTGGCCAGCATCACGCAGCAGTCGCGGATCATCGCGTCCACCCTGGCCGAGTACGCGGCCAACGAGGACCGCTACACGATCAACACAAGTCTCGCCGAGCCGCTCCTTCGCCAGCTTGTGGCGCCGACGCAGCTTCGCGCCCGCGTTTACGGCACCGACGGCCAGCTCACCATCGACACGCGCAACCTTCTCGCCCGCAATGTGGTGCAGGTATCGGAATTGCCCGCGCTCGATTTCTGGAGTCGGGTGAGTGGCCTGTGGCACCGGTTCTACGATGGCATCATGGGTGTGCGCCCGTTCGCGCATCTGGCGCCCTATTTCGAAGCCGGCAGCGATGGCCGGGTGTACACCGAAGTCAACGCCGCGCTGAACGGTGAGACGGCGACGGCCGAACGCGTGGACGAGCACAATCGTCTGGTTCTTTCGGTCGCCGTGCCCGTGCAGCGCTTCAAGGCCATCTATGGCGTGCTCATGGTGTCGACCGAAGGCGGCGACATCGACGACATTTTGCGCAGCGAACGCGAGACGTTGCTGGAAGTGTTTCTCGTCGCCCTGTTCGTGATGGTCATCTCTTCGCTCTATCTCTCCGGCGTCATCGCCGAGCCGATCCGGCGGCTGGCCGCCGCGGCCGACCGCGTGCGCAGCGGCCATAGCGGTCGCGAGAGCATCCCGACGATGCCGGAACGGCACGACGAGATCGGCGATCTCTCCGCCAGCCTGTCGGCGATGACCAAGGGACTCTACGACCGCATCGATGCCATCGAAAGCTTCGCCGCCGACGTGGCGCACGAACTCAAGAATCCGCTGACCTCGCTCAAGAGTGCCATCGAGATGCTCGAGCGCACGCCCGACGCGTCGGCGCGCGAACGCCTGATGCAGATCGTGCGCAACGACGTGCGCCGCATCGACCGGCTCATCACCGACATCTCCGACGCCTCGCGGCTGGATGCCGAACTGAGCCGGGAAACCTCGAACCCGGTCGATCTCAAGCACCTTCTGGAAACGGTGGCGGAGGTGTACCGGATGCTGGAACTGCCGCGCGGGATCACGCTCTCCCTCGATCTCGCCACGCCCGACCCGATGATCGTGATCGGGCGCGACGAGCGCGTCGGACAGATCGTTCGCAACCTGATCGACAACGCCGTGTCGTTCAGCCCGGACAACGGCACGGTCACCATTCGGGCGGCCATCGTCGACCGGACGGCGCAAATCTTCGTCGAAGATGAAGGGCCCGGCATTGCAACCGAAAACGTCGAGCGCATCTTCCGCCGCTTCTACACCGAGCGCCCGAACGAGCACGGTTTCGGCAAAAACTCCGGGCTTGGCCTTTCCATCGCGCGGCAGATCGCCGAAGGCATGAACGGGCATATCTGGGCCGAGAACCGAAGCGACCGGCGCGGCGCGCGTTTCATTGTCGAACTTCCATTGGCAAGGACCACCTGATGACGAATGTGCACGGAACAACGATCCTGATCGGTCGCGCCGGCGAAGCGCTCGGCGCGCCACCGGACGCCGGCGTGCTGTTGTTGGGTGAAAGCGGCGCGGGAAAGTCAGACCTCGCGCTGCGCCTCATTGAGCGCGGCGCGGTTCTGGTCGCCGACGACCGCACGGAATTGTTCGTGCGGGATCATACCTTGATGGCGAAGGCCGTTCCCGGCCTTGAAGGACTGCTCGAAGTGCGCGGTGTCGGCATCATCGAGCTGCCGCGGGCGGCCGAAGCGCGCGTCGTGCTTTCCGTCCTGCTTGCCATCGGCGCCAACACGTTGCGGTTGCCGCCGACGCACTACTACGAAGCCCCGCCAAGCCTGGCGCTGCCGCAGGAGCTGCGTCCGCCGATCCTGCATCTGGCGCCCTTCGAGGCATCCGCGCCGGCAAAGGTGATTGCGGCGGTCGCAGCGCACGCCAAGGCACTTTTCCGTGACTCGCGCAAGAGCGTTTAGCCCCTTCCATCCAATGGGACTCTTGCTATCGTCCCCGCCCCTGAGCCTCGTCGGGTCATGATCGGAATCGTTCTCGTCACGCATGGGCGGCTCGCCCAGGAAATCATCGCCGCCATGGAGCACATGGTCGGCCCGCAAACGCAGCTTCGCGCCATTTCCATCGGGCCGGACGACGACATCGAGCGCCGCCAGCGCGAGATCGCCGCGGCGGCCAAGTCCGTGGACAGCGGAAGCGGTGTGGTGATCGTCACCGACATGTATGGCGGCACGCCCTGCAATCTCGCGCTGACGCTATTGAACCGCGGCAAGATCGAGGTGCTGGCCGGCGCCAACCTGCCGAGCCTCATCAAGCTGCTCGATGTCCGCGCCAAGCTGCCGCTCGAGCAGGCCGTGAGGGAATCGATCGACGCCGGGCGCAAATACATGCGTGCCGGCTCTGCCGACCTGACGTCCCCCTGACATGGCCGAGCCGCTGAAGACGAGAGCGCTTATCACCAACAAGCTGGGGCTGCACGCCCGGGCCGCGGCGAAGCTCGTTGAAGCGGCGGCGCGGTTTCAGTCCAACATCCAGGTCGTGAAGGACGGCGAAACGGTCGACGCCCGCTCCATTCTCGGGCTGATGATGCTCAATGCGCGGCCCGGCACCCATATAGATGTGACCGCCGACGGGCCGGACGCCCGCGAGGCTCTCGCCGCCATCATGGCGCTGATCGAAGCTAAGTTCGGCGAGGACTGATCAGCTACCGTCTTCCTCAACGGGGTCTTCAGCGAAGGGATTGTTGTCTCCGGTTGCAATCGGAGGTTCGGCTGTATTGGCGTAACCGCGCGAGAAGCGCGCGAGCGGCGCGGCATCCGGAAACATGAAATCCAGCGGCTCGGTCTGCGCGTCCCTTTCGGCCGAGGCGAGCGCGATGGCATCGAGATCGGCGTTCGCGATGACCGGCGAAGCCGGCGACAGTGCGCGCGGCGCAACGGGAGCGCTTCGCCAGGGCGCAAGAACCACCAGCCCGGCAACCATCGACGCTGCGACTGCGGCACCGGCCCAACGGGTGCGACTGCGGCGGATCACAACACGATCCGCCGCAGCCAGCACGCGCGCTGCGAAATCCTCCGCGAAGGGCAGATCGCCTCCGGAATTGTCCGCGCTCATTCCAAATCTCCCGCCATCATGAGCGCCCGCAGATTCTCGCGGGCGCGATGCAGACGTGACTTCACGGCCGATACGCTCGAATGCGACAGCCGCGCCATGTCTTCATAACTCCGCTGACCATCCAGCGACAATTGCAGGATGGAGCGCTGCGACTCCGGCAGCCTTTCGATCGCCCGCGCTACGGCTTCTTCGTCACCGGCGGTCCCCTGCTCGGGCACGGCAACGCCATCGTGATCGCGATCATAGGACACGAACAGACGCCGCCATCCCAGCCGCGCGCGCAGGTGATCGCGGCAGGCATTGCGGGCGATCTGGAACAGCCACGGCTCGAAAACCTCCGGCGAGCGCAACTTCGGCAGGGCCAGGACCATCTTGACGAAAATCGTCTGGCACAGATCTTCATAGTGCGAGGCATCGTTCGTCTGGGCGACCACGAAGCGCGCGATGCGCTGCTGATAGAGCACGATCAAGCGCTCCGTCGCACGCCGGTCACCGCTGCCGGCGCGCGCGACGAGCGTGCGCGTTTCGGCCGGCAGCGGTTCGCGGTTCGACACGGGCGAGCGATCAATCGTCGGTGTCGGGGGCGTTCTTGTCCGAGCCCATCAGCTTCTGCACCTGCGTGTGCAGATCGTGCAGCTTCTTGTGTACCTGGGCGAGCTTGGTCAGCTGTTCCGGCGTCAGCACGTTGCGGATGGCGATCGCCGTATCGGCCATGCTCTGGTTGAGATTGCCTTCGATGGTGGACGCCTGTTGCACCAGCGGCTTGAGATCGGCCGACGTCACCGTGCCCGGGCCGAGCAGCTTGGCCGAGATCTGCTCGTGCAAAGCCATCAGCTGGCCGTGCAGGGCGGTCATCTGCGTATGGCTGGAGTTCAGGATCAGCTGAACCTGCTGCTGCTGCGCCGGCGTCAGATCGGCGGACTTCAGCAGCATCATGAAGGAGGAGCCACCATGCATGCCGGACATGCCGGACATGGCGCCCATATGGCCCATATGGCCGCCCATTCCCTGGGCCGAAGCGGGTGCCGCGAGCGGCAGTGAGCAAAGAAGGCCAAACGCCGCGGCCCGAACGGTCGTGCTGATCATAGGATGGACTCCGTGCTGGGAAGGTCTACGCCCCAAAAGACGGAGCTTACCCGCGAAAGTTTCGCCCCACCTCACAATTTCGTTGGCCATTGAGCCGAGCCGCGGCCGCCTTTCCGGTTGCGATTCCCGCTGCCACGGGCAAATCTCGCGCCACCAATTCGAAGGGACTGCCCTGACATGAATTCGAAGATGCCCCTGTGGGGCGCGGCCGCCATTGTGGTCGGGACGCTGCTGCTGTCGTGGCTGATCATTCCCAAGCTGCACCGCGCGCCGAAGAACACGGCCGAGGTCGCCGACCAGTTCCCCAACGACCAGTTCCCTTCGACCTACAAGCCCCTGCCCTCGCGGCCCACCATCATCCGCGGCGCGACGATCCTGACCGGGACTGACCAGGAACTGACCAACGCCTCGATCCTCATGCAGAACGGCAAGGTCGAAGCGGTCGGCGCGAAGGTGCCCGAGCCGCCGAACGCGGTCGTCATCGACGGCAAGGGCAAGTTCGTCACGCCCGGCATCATCGACATTCATTCGCATCTCGGAGTTTATCCTTCGCCGTCGGAAGAGGCGACGCAGGATGGCAATGAGGCAGTCAATCCGGTTACGCCCTATGTCCGCTCGGAGAATTCGGTGTGGCCGCAAGATCCCGGTTTCACGCGCGCGCTGGCGGGTGGCGTGACGGCGCTCGAGATCCTTCCCGGTTCGGCAAATCTCATCGGCGGCCGTTCCGTCGTGCTGAAGAACGTTCCGTCGCGCACGACGCAGGGCATGAAGTTCCCGGGCGCGCCATACGATCTCAAGATGGCGTGCGGCGAGAACCCCAAGCGCGTCTACGGCGAAAAGGGCGGTCCGCAGACCTGGATGGGCGATGTCGCCGGATATCGTGCGGCCTTCGAGAAGGCGCGTGAATATCGCGAAAAGTGGCGCAAGTACTGGCGGTCCGGCTCCAAATCCGACGAGCCGGATCGCGACATCGGCCTCGAAACCCTGGCGCTGGTTCTGGACAAGCAGATTCCCGTGCAGATGCACTGCTATCGCGCCGACCAGATGGCGACGATGATCGACGTGGCGAAGGAATTCGGTTTCCGCATCGCTGCGTTCCATCATGCGACCGAAGCCTACAAGGTCGCCGATCTGCTCAAGCAGGCCGACATCTGCGCCGTGATGTGGGCCGACTGGTGGGGCTTCAAGATGGAAGCCTATGACGCCGTGCCGGAAGGCATCGCCATGGTCGATCATGCAGGCGCCTGCGCCATGATTCATTCCGACGATCCCATCGGCATACAGCGTCTCAATCAGGAAGTGGCGAAGGCGATGGCCGCCGGCCGACGCATGGGCTACCACATCACCCGCGCCCACGCGGTGACATGGATGACGCGCAATCCCGCGAAGGCGCTAGGCATTCTTGGGCAAACCGGCACGCTCGAGAAGGGCAAGATGGCCGATGTCGTGATGTGGGACCACGATCCGCTCAGCGTGTACGCGCACGCGGAGAAAGTGTTTATCGACGGCGCGCTGCTCTATGACCGCGACAATCCCAAGCTCAGCCCGCGCAGCGATTTCGAAATCGGCCAGGAAGACAATTCCAACACCGGAGGAGCGGGCCAATGAAAACGATCGCGCTTCTCACGGCCGCTTCGGTGCTTGCGCTCGCTACCACCGCGATTGCGCAACAGCCAACGAACACACCGCGCCGGTTGCAGCAGCCTTCATCCTCTCCGGCCACGGCCACGGTTCCTGTGGCACCGAATGGCAACACCATCCTCATCCAGCACGGACGTATCCATACCGTCGGACCGCAAGGCACCCTGTCAAATGCTGACGTTCTGATCGGCAACGGCAAGATCCTGCAGGTTGGCCAGAACCTCACGCCGCCGGACGGCGCCAAGATCATCGATGCGAAGGGCAAGCCGGTGACGCCCGGGCTGATGGCGTCGTTCACGCAACTCGGCATTGTGGAGATCGGACTCGGCGCCAGCGAAAGCGACGATTCCGGCCCGGGTCTCGACACCAGCCGGTTCGATGC
The DNA here is from genome assembly GCA_035517755.1 of Rhizomicrobium sp. Lineage (GTDB taxonomy): Bacteria > Pseudomonadota > Alphaproteobacteria > Micropepsales > Micropepsaceae > Rhizomicrobium. Next base: position 9,448 of record DATIYG010000320.1, read on the forward strand.
GGATGGCGACACGTCGGCGCCGAAACTGAACGAAGTCGCGGCATCCGCCGCGTTCGACGTGACCGACGCGATCAATCCCACCTCCTCGCTCATTCCCATCGCGCGGATTGCCGGCGTGACCCGTTCGCTGACGGCGCCTGCCATCGGCCGTGGCGTGTTCCGCGGCCAGGCGGCCGTCATCAATCTCGGTAACAGCGCGAACCTCATCGACAAGCCCAAGGCTGCGATGGTGGTGAACCTCACGACCGGCGGCGGACAAACGGGGCGCCCGACCCTGTGGGCCGAATTCCGCGAGACACTCGACGACGCGCGCGAATACTGGGCCGACCGCGCCGGCTATCACCGTCCCGGTGGCGCCAGCAACCAGCGCACGGCGCAGATCGATCTCGATGCGCTCGAGCCTGTGATCCACGGCCGCGAGCCGCTGCTGGTGAATGTCGACCGCGCCTCCGACATCCGCCAGATCGTGGCCTATTGTCAGCAGAACAAGTTGAAGCTCGTCATTCTGGGCGGCGCGGAAGCCTGGCAGGTCGCGCGCGAACTCGCAGCAGCGCAGGTGCCGGTCATCATCGACAACGACCTCAATCTGCCGAACAGCTTTTCCCAGCTCGGCGCCACGATGAAGAACGCGGCCCGTCTCGATGCGGCCGGCGTCACGGTCGTGTTCGAGCCGCAGGCCGACGATCCGGGCCACTATGCCCGCACCGTCACGCAGATCGCGGGCAATGCGGTGGCCAACGGCATGCGCTGGGACCACGCGCTGGCCGCCATCACGAAAAACCCGGCCCAGCTGTTCGGCGTCGCCGACACTTACGGCACGCTGGAGCCCGGCAAGGACGCCGATGTCGTAATTTGGGACGGCGATCCGCTGGAGGTGACGAGCGCGCCGACCGCGGTTTTCATAAAAGGCCAGAATAT
>DATIYG010000321.1:0-15823 GCA_035517755.1 Rhizomicrobium sp.
ACCAGCGGCCGCTCGAAGGGCCTGGCCCATGGCGAGCAGCTGCTCGACATGCTGGACGAGGTCCGCGACGGCCTTCTGTGCGGCGGCATCCCGCGGGCCACGCTGAACCGGCTGGCCACGGCGGTCAGCCGCCGGCACGACAGCTTCGCCGACCCCAAGCTCCAGGGCGTGCTCGACGAAATCGAGGTCCGCGCCCGGGTGGAACTCGCCAAACTCGAGCAGGTCGACCGGCTGGCCAGTTAACCCAGTGTGGATAAAGGATTTTACCTACCCGGCTCAGATCATTTCCATTTGCGGGCGTATGGCCCCGCCTGTATAAGCGGGCCGCCAAAGTGAAGGGCTATTCCTCCTCGAAGGGGTGTTTCATGGGTAAAGACCTTCCGGCCGGCTACCGGCCGTCGGAAAACGAACTCTTCATGAATGAGCGCCAGCGCGAGTACTTCCGGCGCAAACTGATCGGATGGAAGGACGAGATCCTTCGCGAAAGCCGCGAGACCATCCAGAACCTGCAAAGCGAAACCACGCCCTTCGCCGATCTCGCCGATCGTGCCTCGACCGAGGCCGAACGGCAGCTCGAACTGCGCACCCGCGATCGCCAGCGCAAGCTGATCGCGAAGATCGATTCCGCGCTTCGCCGCATCGAAGACGGTTCCTATGGTTTCTGCGAGGAAACCGGAGAGCCGATTTCGCTGAAGCGGCTCGACGCCCGCCCGATCGCCACTTTGTCGATCGAAGCGCAGGAGCGGCACGAACGCCGCGAGCGTGTGTACCGGGACGATTAGAAAACGCGAATAGCGAATGGCGAGTAGCGAATAGAAATCCATTCGCTATTCGCTAACCCCTATTCGCCTCACTTACCAAGGCATCAGGATGTCGAACAACTGGCTGCCGTAGCGCGGCTGCTGGAAGTCCGTGATCTGCCCCTGGCCGCCATACGACACGCGCGCCTCCGCGATCTGCGAAAGGTTGACGGTGTTGTCGCTGGTGATGTCTTCGGTGCGCACGATGCCGCCGATCTGGAGATCGCGCAGCTCGTTGTTCACGCGCACCTGCTGATGGCCGCTGACCACAAGGTTTCCGTTCGGCAGCACCTGCGTGACCGTGCCGGCCAGCGTCAGCGTGATGTTTTCGGAACGGTCCACCGAGCCGGCGCCGACATTGGATGTGTCCGAGCCCATCTTCACCAGGCTCGACGGATCCATGTTGAGCTTCGCGAGCTGGTTTTCCAGGCCGAAGAAGTTGGTGAGGTTGGCGTCGTCCGAATTCGTGCGGTTGCGCTGAGTCGTGTTTGAGAGTTTCGCGGCATCGGCAATGGTGATGTCGATGGTCAGCAGATCGCCCACATGGCTGGCGCGCGGATCGTGGAAGAAGCTGCGCGCGCCAGGCGCCCACAGCGAATTCGCCATCTGCGGACCGGCCGGCGATTGCTCGGTCGGCATCGTCACCGGGCGGTAGGTCGGCTGTTCGGCCGGATTGGAAACGGGCGCGAGTTTCGGCGCCGACCCCAGATTCTCGATGCGGTCGACCGCACTGCAGGCCGAAAGCGCGGTTGCCGTCATGAGTGCGAGAGCGATTTTCTTGTTGTGCATGGTGAGCGTGTCCTTGTTGTCGTTTATGGCTGGGCGGAAGCGAGCTGTGCGGGGATGTTGGTGACGGGATCGCCGACGCTGACCTGGCCCGAGCCGGTCACGACGGCGCTGATCTGCTTGTAGGAAACCGGGTTCAGTACGGTCACGGTTTCGCCCATGCCGCCTTCGCTCATCGCCTTTCCCGTTTCGGTCAGTGCGATGCCCGGCGCGCTGAACGTCATGGTGACGTTGCTGCCCTTGGTGACGAGAATCGGGTGGCGCACATCGTCCAGGCGCAACGCTTCGCCGGCGCGCAGGAAGCGGCGCGCTTCCATGCCGTCGAGCTGATCCATCGAGGAGGCGATGCCGGCGATCATCGCGGCAGCATTCACGTTCTGATACACGAGGTCGGAATCGCCGATCACGTCGCCGCGCTTGATGTCGTGCGAGGGCACGACGATGCGGGCGAGCGAAGATGCGGGAACGTCTGCGACAGCGGATGTCGCAAACATCACGGCTGCAACGAGGGCGAATCGCGCAATCATCAGCCATTCCCCATCTGTGCGGTGGTCTGCAACATCTGGTCGGCCGCCGTAACGACCTTCGAATTCATTTCGTAGGCGCGCTGGGCGGAAATCAGCGACGTGATCTCCTCCACCGGATTGACGTTGGCGGTTTCGAGGAAGCCCTGCTGGATCGTTCCATAGCCCGTCGAGCCGGGAAGTCCGGACTGCGGCGCGCCGGACGACGGCGTCTCGATGAACAGATTGTCGCCCTGCGCCTGCAGGCCGGCTTCGTTCGGAAACCGCACCAGCTCGAGCTGACCCAGCGTCTGGGGTGCCGTCTGGCCGGGGATGGTCGCTTGCACCTGTCCTTGCGCATTCACCGTGATGGTCAGCGCATTGTTCGGCACCGAAATGCCGGGCGCCACCGTGTAGCCCTTGTCGGTGACGATCTGGCCTTCCGGCGACAGTGCGAAATTGCCGGCGCGCGTGTAGGCATCGGTGCCGTTCGGCAGCGTGATGTGGAAGTATCCCGGTCCCTGGATCGCCACATCGTATGGATTGGACGTCGAGGATAGATCGCCCTGCGTCATGATGCGGCTGACCGCGGCCGTGCGCACACCGGCGCCCAGCTGGATGCCGGAGGGAAGCAGCGTGCCGGAGTCGGACGTCTGCGCACCCGCCGCCTCGACATTCTGGTAGAGCAGATCCTGAAATTCGGCGCGCTGGGCCTTGAAGCCCGTCGTGTTCATGTTCGCAAGGTTGTTCGCGATCACTTCGACGTTGGTCTGCTGGGCCTGCATTCCGGTGGCGGCGATGCTGAGAGCTCGCATGGCGGTGTCTCCTTAACTTTCGACCTGGCCGAGCTTGTCGATGGCCTGGCGCATGAGCGTTTCCTGGGATTCGGTGAGGCTCGCGGTCGTCTGATAGGCGCGCATCACCTCCAGCATGTTCGAGATTTCGACGACGGGGCGCACGTTCGATTGTTCGATCGAGCCCTGCTCGATGTTGGGCTGGTCGACGGGTTTGGCCTGCTGCGTGGTGGTGTAGAGGCTATCGCCCTGCTTTTGCAGCGCGCGCTCATTGTCGAAATTGACGAGCTGCACCTTGCCGAGCTGGCCTTTGGCGCCGGTCACCGTGCCGTCCTGCGAAATATGGATGTCGCCGTCGTCCGACGTGACGCTGATCTCCCCGCCGTCGCCCTGCAGCAGTTCGCCGTTCTCGGTTGCGATGCGGCCTTCCGCATCGAGCGTGAAGTGGCCGTTGCGGGTGTAGTGCGTGGTACCGTCGGCGCTCTTCACGGTGAAGTAGCCTTGACCGCTGATGGCGAGATCGTAGGGCGCGTTGGTTTTTTCCAACGCGCCGGAGGAAAGATCGCGGGCAATCCCCGCGTCCTGCACGAAGCTGAGCTTCTGTGGACCGTCCTCGTCTTCGGCAGGCGGAACGGTTTCAATGAATTCGGAGAATTGCGCGGATTCGCGCTTGTAGCCGGGCGTGCCGACATTGGCGATGTTGCTGGCAATCACGTCCATCGAGCGGAAGGCCGCAAGCTGGTGCGAAAGATTGATGAGAAGCGTGTTGTCCATGGCCGGCGGGGTCCTTTCTGGTCCGTCGCTTGGGCGAATGCTGTGCAGCGGCTGTGCCGCGCGCAAAACCGAGGAAATCCCTGCGATTCCGGTATGCCAGCGATCAGGCGGTGGCAGAGTTTGCCGGGTCGGTGCTGCCGGTTCTCTGCATTCGACGCACGATTTGAACCACTCCTTAACCACAACTCCCTAGGGTTCCTCCGGCGTGTCGAAGACGCGGATCTGGAAGCGGGGCGATGGCGAAAAAAGAGATCGTGAAATCCGAAGCGGATGTTTCGGAGAGCGAAAACCCGGAAGGCGAGGCCGCGGCGGCCGAACCAACGAAAGGTTTCGTTAAGAAACTCCTCGGCAACAAGAAGCTCCTCATTATTGCCGGCGGCGGATTGCTGATTGTTCTCCTGGGCAGCGGAGCTGGCGCCTACTTCTTCCTGTTCAAGAGCGCACCCGATGCGACGGCGCAGGTCGCAGACGCCATGCCGCAATTGCCGCTCGTGCCGCCGGATGTCGCCTATTTCGACATGCCGGACCTCATCGTCAACATCCAGACCGCCGACGGAAATGCAGCCTACCTGAAGCTTGGCGTTTCGCTCGAGCTGGCGTCGGCCGCGGAAAAGGCCGGGTTGCAGGCGCTGCGTCCGCGCATCGTCGATCAGTTCCAGGCTTACTTGCGCGAACTGCGCGTCGACGACCTCAAGGGCAGCGCCGGCGTGCTGCGCCTCAAGGAAGAACTTCTGCGCCGGGTAAACATCGCGGCCGCGCCTTACCCCGTGAAGGACGTGCTGCTCAAGGAAATGATCGTGCAATAGGCGGACAATGGCAGACGAACAGGAAAATCAGACGGCCGAGGCGGCGACCGAATCCGCCGAACGCATTCTCAATCAGGACGAGATCGACAGCTTGCTTGGCTTCGACGCCAAGGCGGACACGCTGCAGGACCGGTCCGGCATCCGCGCCATCGTCAATTCGGCGCTCGTTTCCTATGAACGCCTTCCGATGCTGGAGATCGTCTTCGACCGCCTCGTGCGGTTGATGACCACGAGCTTGCGCAATTTCACATCGGACAACGTGGAAGTGAGCCTCGACAACATCACGTCCATCCGCTTCGGCGATTATCTCAACTCCATTCCGCTGCCCGCCATCCTCGCGGTGTTCCGTGCGGAGCAACTCGACAATTACGGCCTCTTCACCGTCGATTCGAACCTCATCTATTCGATTGTTGACGTTCTGCTGGGCGGCCGCCGCGGTACGGCCGCAATGCGCATCGAAGGCCGGCCCTACACCACCATCGAGCGCACCCTTGTGCAGCGGATGATCGAGGTGATCCTGAACGACATGTGTCAGGCGTTCGAGCCCCTGGCACCGATCAACTTCCAGCTCGACCGTCTGGAGACCAATCCGCGCTTTGCGGCCATCGCGCGGCCTGCCAATGCCGCAATCCTCGTCAAGTTGCGCATCGACATGGAAGATCGCGGCGGACGCACGGAATTGCTGCTGCCCTATGCGACGCTGGAGCCCATTCGCAAGCTGCTGCTGCAGCAGTTCATGGGCGAGAAATTCGGCCGCGACTCGATCTGGGAAAGCCATCTGGCGAGCGAACTGTGGTCCACCTGCGTGGACATCGATGCCATCCTCGATGAGCAGACCATGTCGCTCAGCAAGATCATGAACATGGATGTCGGCGAGACAATCATGCTGAACGCGAGCCCCGAATCGAAGATCGAATTGCGCTGCGGCGGTGTGCCGCTGCTGCGCGGCAGCATGGGCCGCGTCGGCACATCCGTTGCCGTGCGTGTGGAAGAGGCCGTTCAGCGCACCGATGCCTCGCGCATCCTCTAGAGGGAATTCGTCATGCCGATCACGCTGATTGTCGAAATCGCTTTGTCCGCGTTGCTGATCGCAACGGTCGGCTATTGCGCCGTCCTGGAGCGCCGCCTGTCGGCCCTGCGCAAGGGCCAGGATGGCCTCAAGCAGACGATCGCCGAACTGAATGCCGCCATCGCCGGTGCCGATGCGTCCATGCGCTCGCTCAAGACGAATGCGGCAACAATCACCGGAAAGCTGGAAGACGGCATCAGCCGCGGCCGCACCGTGGCCGACGAGCTGGCGATGCTGACCGCATCCGGTGACCGCATTGCCGCACGCATGGAGCGGGCGGGAACGAGCCCGGCGCCGCGTCCGAGCCAGCCGAGCCACCTGCCTGCATCGCTTGCCAACCGCCTCGATGCGTTGCGCCCGCAGGCTGCAAGGAACGTCCGCTGATGCCGAATCCATTGAAGAGCATTCGACTCATTCCGCTCGTCATTGTCTTGGCGGCCGGCCTGCTGGTCCTCAAAGGCTGGGGCATCGCGATCGAAGCCCGCGCGCAGACCGCGTCGGCGCCGCATCCGGCCCCGACTCCATCGGTGGCGAAATCTGAAGCGGATCCCGCCGCCGATCCGGCCGAGACGGTCAGTGCATCGTCCGTGGATCTGTTGACCAGTCTCGGCAAGCGCCGCGCCGCGCTCGACGCGCGCGAGCGCGATCTTGTCATGCGCAGCAATCTGATCGACGCCGCGGCCAAGCGCGTGGATGAGCGCATCGCCGAACTGAAATCGCTGCAGGCAAGCATCCAGACCCTGCTGGGACAGCGCGATATCGCCGAGCAGAAGCAACTCGACGCACTGGTGAAGAGCTACTCCTCCATGAAGCCCGCGGATGCCGCGCGCATCTTCAATTCGCTGGCCGATGAAGTGCTGGTGCCGGTCGCCGCCGCGATGAAGCCGGACGTGCTGGGCGCCGTCCTCGCCAAGATGAATTCCGAAGATGCGCAGAAGCTTACGGTGAAACTCGCCAACCGGCTGAAGGCGAAGGTGGAACCGCAACCGCAACAGCTTGCGGCAAATTCTGCGCCCGTCGCGATGCCGCCACAGCAATCTCCGCAGGCCACTCCGGTGCCGGCGGATGCGCAAGCGCCGTCCGCCCAGCAGGCGAGCACCGCGCCTGCACCGGCAGCCGCAGCGCCACAATCCACAACCCCCACGCCCGCACCGGCAAGTGCAACGCCGGCACCCAAGGCTGCCTCGGCGAAGTGATCGCGATGCGGCGTCCCTTCCGTTCGGCCATCTCTGCTCTCGCGATTGCCGCGAGTGCGCTGATGATGGCCGCGGCGGCCAACGCCGATTCCATTTCCACATCGGCCACGAACGGCTTTGCACGGCTTCTCTTCACGCTCGATCCCGTGGCGCACGCGACGACGGATGTCACCGGCGGGGTGATCATCATCCATTTCGACCGCAAGGTCGCGCTCGACGCGAATATGTTGGTCCACGGTTTGTCTGCCTATGTCAGCGAATCTCGCGGCGATGCCGACGGGCAGACCTTCCGGCTCGCTCTGACGCAATCGCTGAAGGCGCACACGAGTACGTCCGGCAATCGCATCGCCATCGATCTTGTGCCGGACTCATTCAGCGGTACGCCGCCCGATCTTCCCGCGCCGGCATCGAAAACGCCGCCGCCGGTCGATGTGACGAAGCTTCCGGCACTGCCGATCCGCGCCGGCGCGTACTCCGACCACACGCGTCTCGTCTTCGATTGGCCGCAGCCCACCCGCTACACGGTCTTTCCGGCCGCCGGTCATTTCACCATCAAGTTCGCCGGACTTGCCAGCCCCGATTATGCCGCGCTCACACGCATCGCACCTCCCTGGGTGAAGGCGGCCGGCTGGCGCGTGGATGGCGGCAGCACAGTTCTCGAATTCAACACCGATTCCGGATCGGCCATTCACGCCTCGCAATTCGGCGGCAGGATCGTTGTCGACGTGTCCGCGCCGAAATCCGACGCCGCCGCTGCCGGCGCGCCCGTCGCGGCGGCGAAAGGCATCAGTGCCGCGCAAACCCGGGCCATCGCCCAATCGGCGGCAATTCTGAATGCGCCGAAAGATGCTGCACCAGCACCAGCACCCGTACCAGTGCCAGCACCGCAAACGGCAGCGACGCAAGCCCCGCCGCCTGCGCAGACAGCGTCGGCGCAACAGCCGCAAGAACTGCCGGCTCCGACAGCCTCGAAGGTCGCCAGCCCCGGGTTTGCCGGCGCGCCAAAGCCGATCGGATCCATTGTCTCAACCATTGCGCCACCGCCGCCGCTCAAACCCGCGGACCCGAAGGTGGTTGCGCTCCGCTACGCGGACAGTCTTTCGTTTGTGTTTCCGCATGCCACCGCGATTGCCGCCTTCATCCGCGCCGGCACGGCCTGGATCGTTGTTGAGGGTGCGCCGGCGATCGACGCGGATGCGCTCAAGACCCAACTCGGCGATTTCCCCTCCTCGTTCCAGAGCAACACACTGGATGGCACCAGCACCCTGCAGATCGGGCTGAAGGCTTCGGAGCAGATCTCGGCCTATGTGAAGGGCGCGGACACGCAGGTGACGATCGCGCCGCGTCTGTCGCCTGCCGCCTCGCCGATCTCGCTTGTGCGCAACGACGATAGTCCGCATCGCGCAGCCCTCGGCACAATGCTGCCCGGCGCCAATCACGTGATCGGCCTCACCGATCCTGCTGTCGGTGACATTCTGAAAGTCATTCCCGCGCGGCCCGGACGCGCCGTTGCCGATCAGCACAGCTATCTCGAATTCACCGCCATTCCGACGGCGGCCGGTCTGGTCATTCGCCCGTCGGCCGACGACTTGACTGTCACCGTCGCCAACGGGCGCGTTTCCATCACGCGGCCCGACGGGCTCGCGCTCACGCCACCTGTCACGATCATCCCGCAATCACCGGCGGTTCTGCCTGCGGTGGTCGCCGGCAACACCTTTGTCGATTTCGCCCATTGGGGTGCAAGCCCGGGCACGAGGCTTTACGACGCGCAGCGCAGACTTCTGCAAAACCTCGCAAGGGCGCCCGCCGGCACGGTGGTGGCAAAGCGCCTTGCGCTGGCGCGCTTTGATCTGGCCAACGGGCTCGCGGCGGAAGCGTTCGGTCTCATTCAGCTGATGCAGAGAACCGATCCGGGACTCGAAAGTGATCCGCAGCTTCAGGTGATGCGCGGTGCGGCCGAATATGCGATGGGCCGCTACCGCGATGCGTTGACCGACCTTTCCGGCGGCAGTCTGGAGGGTAACGCACATGCCGCTGTGTGGCGCGGCCTCGCGGCTGCCGCGCTCGAAGACTGGCCGACCGCGCGCCACGAATTCCTGGTTGCCGATCCCGTGCTGCATTTCTATCCGGCGGAATGGCAGGCCCGCGCCAAGATCGCCGAAGTCGCCGCCATGTTGGAGACCGGCAGTGCCAATGGTGCAAACCGGGCCATGGCGAAGTGGCCCAAAGACTTGCCGCCCGAACTTCTTCTCCAATCCGAACTCGTCCGGGCAGAATTGATGGCGCGTACAGGCAATATCGACGGCGCCGACAGGCTCTTCGACGCAGTTGAGGACAGCGGCAACGAATTCCTGGCCGTGCGCGCCATCTATGCACGGACCGATGCGGAATATTCGGCGCATCGAATTTCGGCGGCACGTGCGATCGGGACGCTGGAGCACCTGCGCTTCCGATGGCGCGGCGACGATCTGGAGCTCAAGACATTGCGCAAGCTTGGCGCGCTCTATTTCGCGAAGAAGGATTGGCGGCGCGGGCTGCAGACGCTGCGCGTGGCCGCGGCGAACTTCCCGAACAGCGATATCGGGCGCCAGGCACAAGACGACATGCGTGCTGCGTTCGAAACGCTTTTCCTCAAGGGTAAGGCAGACAAGCTCCCGCCGCTCGAATCGTTGGCGCTGTTCTACGACTTTGTCGACCTGACGCCGATCGGTCCGAATGGCGACGACATGATCCGGCGCATGGCGGATCGTCTGGTGGCCGTCGATCTGCTCGGGCCGGCGGCAACACTGCTCAAATACCAGATCGACAACCGGCTCGACGGAATCGCCAGAGCCCAGGTTGCAACGCGTCTCGCCATGCTCGATCTGCTCGATCATCAGCCCAAGGATGCGCTGGCGGCGCTGCGCACGACCCGCATTGCGGGACTGCCGGACGACGTCAATCGCCAGCGCCTGCTGCTCGAAGCGCGCGCGCTGGCGGCCCTCAAGCAGTACGATCAGGCCACCGATCTGATCGCGGCGGATGACGCGCCGGAAACCAGGGCGCTGCGCGCCGACATCTATTGGGAGAGCGGCCAGTGGGCGCAGGCCGGGCAATCGAGCGAAGCGCTTCTGCCGGCCGATGCCGATCCCGCAAACCCCGCGCCGTTGGCGGCGGGCGACAAGCAGAATCTCATGCGCGCCGCGATCGCCTATTCGCTGGCGAACGATCAGGCTTCGCTTGAGCGGCTCCGCGTGCGGTTCGCAAACCGGATGACCTCGGGCACTGATGCCAGCGCCTTTGTCCTGATAACGCAGAAGGTCGATACCCAGGACGCCGCATTCAGGGATACGGCTGCGCGGATCGCGTCCATCGACACGCTGGAGACCTTTATGAAGGATTTCCAGCGCAATCACCCGGATTGACGGATCGCGCTATCCGACCGGGCCGGCGAGGTCGCGGAATTCGGAAATCACCCGCATATAGGTGTCGCGCTTGAACGGCACGATCAGCCGCGGCAGCGCCTCGATGGCGAGCCACTTCCACTCCTGGAATTCCGGCTCGGCCGTCTTGATGTTGATTTCCGAGTCTTCGCCCAGAAACCGCATGGCGAGCCATTTCTGTCGCTGGCCGCGATAGCGTCCGCGCAGCGCCACGCCCAGAAGATGCGGCGGCAGGTCGTAGCAAAGCCATTCGTCCATCTCGCCCAGGATTTTCGCGTTGCACGTGCCCGTTTCCTCTTCGAGTTCGCGCAGCGCCGCCTGCTCCGGCGTCTCGCCCTCATCGATGCCGCCCTGTGGCATCTGCCAGCCCTCGATGGTCTGATCGATGCGCTTGCCGACGAAGATAAGTCCGTCACGGTTGAGCAGCATCACGCCGACGCAAGGCCGGTAGGGCAGGTCGTCGTGTTTCAGGCGAACGGAGTTCGGCACGGGCGCCGCGCGAGATTATTTTGGCTGCGTGACTATGGCCGAAGCAGGCACCAGAACAAAGCCCCGGCCGCTCAGGCCCTTCGCCCAGACTTTCACGCGATCGACTGTGACAGGGTAAATAAAGCCGGCGCCGGCGGCCGATCCGCTGGCCCGCGCGCGGGTCTCAAGCTCCGACAACCGCTGGTCGATTTCCATTCCGGTCTGGATGGTGTCGATGGCAGTGGCGCTCTTGGCGAACGGCACGTTCGCCTGCGATGCCACGTCCGAGGCCGCAGAGCGCGAGCCGGAACTGGAATCGAAGAAAATGAGCCCGCGTCGTGCGACGAAGCTCATCACCGGCTCAAGCGAGTCGGTATCGGCGAGGAACCGTCCGCCCAACAAATTGGTAATGCCGGCATAACCCGAGAAACGCGTCAGCGCCCAGGTCAGCCGCTCGATATTGGCATCTTCCGGCGCGCCGGTGCGCAGCGTATGCGGGCCGGGATCGCTGTCGGGAAAATCGTACGGCTCCATCGGCACTTCGATCAGCACCTCATGGCCGCGCGCGCGCGCCAGATTCACCCAGCGCTGCACATCGCCCGCGTATGGCGGGAACGAGAGCGTGACCGCTGCCGGAAGATCGGCGATTGCGGCGGCGGTCGCCTTGGCGCTGATGCCAAGGCCGCCGATGACGATGGCAATACGCGGACCCTTGCCGCCGGCGACCGGCGGCGCGTAGGCGCTCATGGGTTTACGGCCATCGTCGCCGATGCGCGGCAATGGTCCGGCTGCCGTCTCTTCGATCAGATCCGGATCGGCAACCAGGGCTGCGCCGGCGTAAAGCGATTTGGTGATGTGCACGGGTGCTGGCTCCGGTGGTGGAGCCGCAAGCAGGGCCGGTGCTGCCGATTCAGGTGGACTCGATTCTGGCGTCGCGGCTCGCGGAGCCTCTTTTGTCACCTTGATTCGCGGCGAGAGTTTCGCGGCCGCGTGCTGCACGGGCGTTACATCGGCAACCGCGACGGGCCTGCCGTCACGCGCACGGCCGAAGACCGCGACGGCTGCGACCGCGACAAGAATCAAACCCAGCAAGCCGAGATAGGCGAACGCCAGTATCCGCAGGGCGGAACTGCGCGTTGCGGCAGTCTCGTGGTCGACGGCGATGGTCTCGGCCATGTCCCAGCCTAGCGCAGGCCAAGGTTATAAGGCGTTAATTGCTTTGATTGTCCGTCCGGTCGGGATCCGGCGGCGGCTCGCGCTCGACACGTACGGCCTGGGGTGAGCCGAGCAGCCCCAGCGCATAACTGAGCTGGAAGTCGTCATACGTCTTCTTCGGGTCCGGCCGGATGACCGACGCCACATCCGACTTCACCTCGGGTCCTTCCGCCGCCAGATGTCCCGGCAGATTGGCTTCGCGCCCGATCAGGCTTTCGAAGGCGGCTTCGTCGGTGCTGGAATCGGCAACCGCAACGTCCGGAATGATGCCGGTGGTCTGGATGGAACGGCCCGACGGCGTATAGTAGCGCGCCGTTGTCATGTGCAGCGCGCCGTCCTTGCCGTCGTTCAGCGGAACGACCGTCTGCACCGAGCCCTTGCCGAATGTCACGCTGCCCTCGACGCGGGCGCGCTTGTGATCCTGCAAGGCACCGGCGACGATTTCCGATGCACTCGCCGTCCCGCCATTGACAAGAATGATGATCGGCTTGCCCTTGGCGATGTCGCCGGCCTGCGCGTCGTAGCGCTGCGTGTCGGACGGCCTGCGGCCGCGCACCGACACAATCTCGCCGCCGTCGAGGAATTCGTCGGACACCGCGATCGCCTGATCGAGCAGTCCGCCCCCGTCATCGCGCAGATCGAGGATGTAGCCCTTGAGATGCGGGCCGATCTGCTTCTGCAGGGCCTCAACCGCGGACTTCACGCCTGCATCGGTGTGCTCGTTAAAGGCCGGGATCTTGATGTAGCCGACGTCGCCTTCGCGCTTATGCGTCACCGCTTCCACCGCGATGATCTGGCGCGTCAGCGTCACGTCGAAGGGATCCTTCGTGCCTTCGCGCATGATGCTGAGAACGACCTTGGTCCCGGCCGGGCCGCGCAGCTTGTCCTGCACGTCGTCCAGCTTGAGGCCTGTTACCTGCTTGCCGTCGATGGAAAGGATGTGGTCGCCGGCCTTGATTCCGGCGCGGCTTGCCGGCGTGTCGTCGATCGGTTGCACGACGCGGATCAGACTGTCGTCCAGTGAGATGACGAGGCCGAGGCCGCCATATTGGCCTTCCGTCTTGACCTGCATCGCCGCGAAGGTGCGCGGATCGAAGTAGGAAGAGTGGGGATCGAGCTTGCCCAGCATGCCGCTGATCGCGCCTTCGACCAGCGCCTGATCGCCCGGATCGTCGACATAATCGGCGCGCACCGTGGCGTAGGCTTTGCCGAAGCGCGCCAGTTCCGCGCTCGAATCCGCGTTCGCCAGATGCAACAGCGCAAAGCCGCCGCAAAACGCGACGGCCGCGCTCAGGAGTGCGAGTGAAAGCCCCTTCATGGCCGGTAAGGTTTCCCTCGCGAATCCTTTTCGCGGTTCTAGTTGGCCTGCGCGCTCTTGATGGACGCGATCATCTTGCCGCCATGCAGCAGATCGAGCGCATAGGCGAGCTGGAAGTCGTCGTACTTCTTGCCGGCAGGAGCGTGAATGATGGTCTGCTTCGCCTTCTTGGCGTTCTCACCCAGAAGGTGGCCCGGCAGATTGGCCTCGCTCTCCCGCAGCAGCTTGGTCGCGCTGTCGTCATCGTCAGGCTGCGCGACCGCGTAGTCCGGGATGATGCCCTGCGCCTGGATCGAATGGCCCGACGGCGTGAAGTAGCGCGCCGTGGTCAGGCGAAGCGCACCGCCGCCTTCGCCGAGCGGAATGATGGTCTGCACCGAGCCTTTGCCGAACGACGTCATGCCGACGATCTTGGCGCGGTTGTGATCCTGCAGCGCGCCGGCAACGATTTCCGAAGCGCTTGCCGTGCCGCCATTGATCAGCACGATGACGGGCTTGCCGCCGGTGATGTCGCCGCCCGACTTCGCCGTGTAGCGCTGCGTATCGTCGGAGTGCCGGCCGCGCGTGGAGACCACTTCGCCGCCGTTGAGGAAATCGCCGGACACGGCAATCGCCTGATCGAGCAATCCGCCCGGATCGTTGCGCAGGTCGATCACGTAACCCTTGAGGTTGCCGCCGATCTCCTGCCTCAGGTCTTTCACCGCCTTCTCGAGGCCCGACGCTGTGCGTTCGTTGAAGGCGGAGATACGGACGTAACCGACATCGCCTTCCTTGTGATACTTCACGCTGTCCACATGCACGATGGCGCGGGTGAGAGTCACGTCGAACGGCTTCTTGCTGCCGGGACGCAAGATCGTGAGCGACACCTTGCTGCCTTGCGGCCCGCGCATCTTGGCGATGGCGTCGTCGAGCTCCATGCCCTGGATCGGTGTCTGGTCAATGGCGGCGATGAAATCGCCGGTCTTGAGTCCGGCTTTGGCGGCCGGCGTATCGTCGATCGGCGAGATGACCTTCACGAGGCCGTCTTCCATCGTGACTTCGAGTCCGAGGCCGCCGAATTCGCCCTTGGTCTGGATCTGCATGTCGGCGAAGGCCTTCGCATCCATGTAGCTCGAATGCGGATCGAGCGAGGACACCATGCCTTCGATGGCGTTGTTGATCAGCTCCTTGTCTTCGACCGGGCGCACATAATTTGCGCGCACCAGCTCGAACGCATCGCTGAACACATCGAGACGCCGGTATGTGTTCATGTCGCTTGCGCCGTACACGGCCGGAAACAGCATCATCGCGCCCGCAAATCCCGCGAGAGCACCCGCACCCACCAACGCATACCGCTTCATGATTTTTTTGCCTTCCTCAGATCGATGCCGAGCCATGGCGCCGGACTGATGTCTTTTCCGTTTTGCCGGAGTTCGAAGTAAAGCCTCGCCCCATTGCCTTTCGGCGCCATCCTGCCGACCGGTTCGCCGGCCAGAAGCTGGTCACCGGCGCGAACGTCCACCCGGTCCATGCCAGCCAGCACCAAATCGTATCCGCCGGGCAATTCTAAGATCAAGACTTGGCCGGTTTTATGGTAACGGCCTGCGAAAAGCACGCGCGAGTCGGCCGGTGCGACAACGGCAGCCGATGGCGCGGTGACGAAGGTCAGTCCGGGCATGGCCGCCCTCTCGCTGCCGCCCGGAACGATCTGGCCATTGACGGGCCGGAACAGGGTGGCGCGGCCGCCGGGGCCCCGCATCGGCTGATCATTTGCAGCAGTCACCACGGTCATGCCCGATTGCTGGGCGGCGCTGCGCAGGGCGGCGACCCGGTCAAGCAGGTTTTTGAGGTCGGTCGCCTCCTTCACGATGGTGTCGAGCTGCGCCTGCAACCCGGCATAGGCCTCCGATGCGGCACCGGCTTCCGCTTCTCGCCTCGCGACAAGTTGATCGAGTTCGCTGCGCGCGTCCGAGAGAGCAGCGAGGTTGTTCGCGGCGTCCGTTCGCCGCGCGGCGAGTGCTACGCGCGTTGCCTTCAGCGCTTCGATGCGATGGGCGAGCGTCGCCGCGGCCGCATAGATCTGCGGCAGGGACGCACCCAGCACCATGGCGCCGCGCGAGGCCTTCAGCGCGTCGTCCGGCTGCAGCGCAATGGCCGGCGGATAATCGGACTGCACGCGCTCGAGCAATCCCAGGAGTCGCGCCACGCGCACGCGATCCTTCGCGAAACTCGCGGCGAGCGTCTTCTCCTGTGCCGCGAGTTGGGCTACCTGCGCATCGAGTGTCTGCTTCTCGCGTTCCAACGCCTGCACGTGAGCCACTGTCTCGATCAGCTTCCGTCGCAGCGCGAGCGCCTCGGCTTTCAGCGCGGTGCTCTTCTGCTTCGCGGTTTCGACGGACGGTTTCGCTTTCTGGATCTGCTGCTGCAGCGATTTGTACCGTTCGCCGGTCGAGGGCAGCTTGCCTGCCGCACTCGCCGGCACACCGTTCGAGGTGTCCTGTGCGACCGCACGGCCGACCGCAAACGCAAGGCTTGCGACCACGACGATTGCGCGAATCAATGAAGTAGCCACTGCGCAGTGATAGCAGATGCTGGGGTACTAAGCCTTCTTCGTCTGAGCTTTCACGGTCTCGATCCGAGCTTTGATCTTTTCCGGATCGCCGAGGAATTTCGCCTCCGCCGATTTGAAATTC
>DATIYG010000322.1:0-2682 GCA_035517755.1 Rhizomicrobium sp.
TTTTGCGCCAGCGCAGTCAGGACCGAGCGGCGCTGGTTGTCGCGGTCGCCGTTGACGCCGCCATAGCGCAACTGCTCGAGGTTCGAATTGATCTGATCCAGATTGGCCCGCATCTGCTGGATCTGGCTGTTGATCGGACCGCATTCGGCCGAGCGCTGATTGAACAACGAGAAAAAGCCCGAACTGTCGCAGCCTTGGCGCTTGGCCTGATTCCGGATGCGATCGAGTTCCGACTGCTGCCTGGCGGCGGCATCCTGGTAGCGCCGGATCTGCTCGTCCTTGGCCGGATCGTTGCTGCCGCCACGGTCGATGGTGGCAAGCTGCGCTTCCAGCCGCGGGCAGATCGGATTGAGCGCTGCGCCACCTCCCGGCGGCGGGCCGGGCGGCTGCGGGTTCATCTGCGCGGACACGCTCATGGCGAAGCCCGCGCTACCGAGCAGCGCGGCGCAGGCCAGGATCTGTCTCAGACGGGAAGTGGTTGGCTTTTCAGGCATATACGGTCATCGGGGCGGCATCACCGCGGTCGTTTCCCATTAGCCGCTTCCGGGGGCAGCGTCACGTCGTTTCCGCGGCCAAGCTGTGGCGGCAATGACACCCTCAGCGCTGGCAGGTGATGGCCACGAAGTCTTCGCAGCGACCGCGTGGGCAGTTTGCACGGTCTTTTGGCACCGATCCCGTGATTTCGTCAGGATCGACCCGACGATAGGAGGATGCCTCTGCAAAATCCCGTGATCGGCAATAAGAGAGCGCAGCATGGGCGCCGCATTTCTCGCCCTTGGCCAGGCACTGGTCGACACCATAGCCGTCGGCGTGGTTGGCGATAATGAAAACGCGGGTCTCGGCAAACGCAACTGTTGCGGAAGCCAGAAGGGCACAGGTCAGGAGCGCCGAAACCGTTCGCATGTTGCACCGGTGAATGGGGGAAGTGCCCTCACTCGAATAAACCCAATTGGTTAAGAATGATTAACCATGCTTTGCACGCCGCAGCATTTGGTTGTGGAAAGAGGCTTTTTCAGGGCCTCTTGACGCAGCCGCCCCGCGTGCCCCATGGTGGACTCTATGAACGGTTTCCTCGCCATTTGCTGCATTTGCCGCGAGATTATGAGCTAGCGATTCGCTGGCTGAGGCCGTCTTTTCTCACGCATTGAGATCACTGGACGCCCGGCTGGCAGGGATTGGTGATCCATGGAACTGCGCCTTTACGATACGTTGACGCGGGAGAAGCGGCCCTTCGTGCCGCTCGATCCGAAAAACGTGCGGATGTATGTCTGCGGGCCGACGGTCTACGACTTCGCCCATATCGGCAATGCACGGCCGGTCATCGTGTTCGACGTGCTGTTCCGCCTGCTGCGCCATCTCCATGGCGAGACGCATGTCACCTATGTCCGCAACATCACCGACGTCGACGACAAGATCAACGACCGCGCCGCGCGCGATTTTCCCGGCCTGCCGCTGAACCAGGCGATCCGCAAGGTCACGGAACTGACCGAAAAACAGTTCCACGACGATGTGGATGCGCTCGGCTGCCTGCGGCCGACGGTCGTGCCGCGCGCGACCGAGCACATCGCCGAGATGCGTGCGATCATCGAAAAGCTCGTGGCCGGCGGCTTCGCCTATGTCGCCGAGGATCACGTGCTGTTCTCGCCTGAGGCGATGAACGCCGCAAACTCCGTGCTGCCGCGCTATGGCGCGCTCGCCAACCGTTCGCTGGACGAGATGATCGCCGGCGCCCGCGTCGATGTCGCGCCCTACAAGCGCGATGCGACCGACTTCGTGCTGTGGAAGCCGTCAAAGCCGGGCGAGCCGTCCTGGCCGTCGCCATCCGGCATCAAGGCGCCGGGGCGTCCGGGCTGGCATATCGAATGCTCGGCGATGGCCTGGAAGCATCTCGGCGAGCAGTTCGACATTCACGGCGGCGGCATCGATCTCGTGTTTCCCCACCACGAGAACGAACTCGCGCAAAGCTGCTGTGCATTCCACGAGAGCCGCATGGCGAGCACCTGGATGCACAACGGCTTCCTGCAGGTCGAGGGCGAGAAGATGTCGAAAAGCCTCGGCAACTTCTTCACGATCCGCGATCTCCTGAAGGACTGGCCTGGAGAGGTGCTGCGCCTCAACATGCTGAAGACGCATTATCGCTCGCCGATCGACTGGACGCTGAAGGGAGTCGAGGAGAGCGCGAGGACGCTGGACGACTGGTACCGCTTCGCCGCCGACGAAAGCGATGGCAGCGTTTCCGACGACGTTCTCGATGCGCTCGCCGACGATCTCAACACGCCGCAGATGATTGCGGCGCTCCATGGCCTGCGCGGCAGCAATGCCGAACGCGGCGCGCTGGCGGCGTCGCTGCGTTTTCTTGGATTTTTGAGCGAAAGCGCGGCGCAATGGGAAGGCCGGAAGCGCGAAGCAACCGGCATCGATACCGACCGCGTCAACGCCTTGATCTCCGATCGCACCGCGGCCCGTGCGCGAAAAGACTTCACGGAGTCCGACCGCATCCGCGACGAGCTTGCCGCGATGGGGATCGCGATCAAGGACTCCAAGGACGGCACCACCTGGGAGATCGCGCGATGATGGCCCAGGCAATGCCGAAACCCGCGCTGCGGCCGTTCCTTGCCGCGGATACGCCGATGCTGGCTGTGATCTTCACGGCGGCCGTTCAGGAATTGACCGGCGACGACT
>DATIYG010000323.1:0-2392 GCA_035517755.1 Rhizomicrobium sp.
GGATCGAGCACCGTTGCGCTGTCATCGAGCGCGTAGGTCGTGACCGACGTCACGCTCTGCAACGGCGCAAGCTGCAACTCGATGGCGCCGCACGCCGGCCACCGGTCGATCCACTGGATCCAACTCTGCGTGATGAACGCACGGCCCGTGTGCCATTCGGCGCGGGCGCGTGCCGCCGCGAGCAGCCGCGTGATCAGCGCATCGTCGTCGGCGACATCCACCTTCAGATGCAGTTTGGCATCGGAGAGCGTGACCGGTTCGATGGCAGGTGGCGAGAGGAGTTGTAACGACATGCGTTTGCCTTTCAGCGAAAGGGATTCCCTCTCCCCCTTTGGGGGAGAGGGGTTTTGTTTCTCGCTATTCGCTATTCGCTATTCGCGCTTTAGCTTGCAGCGAACTTCATCAGCTTGATCGCTTCGAAGTTCTGCACGCCGCCGCCGACGCGCTTCGTGGTGTAGAACAGCACGTAGGGCTTCGCGGAATACGGATCGCGCAAGGTGCGGATGCCGACGCGATCCACCACCAGGTAGCCGCGGTGGAAATCGCCGAACGCGATGGAGTACGAACCGGCGCCGATGTCCGGCATGTCCTCGGCTTCCGCGATCGGGTAGCCGAACAGGGTCGCCGGCTGTCCCGCCGCCGTTCCCGGCTGCCAGATGTAGTTGTCGTTGCCGTCCTTGAACTTGCGCACGACGGATTCCGTCTTGCGGTTCATCACCCAGGTGCCGTTGGCGCGATAGGCCTGCTTCGGCGCATAGGCAAGCGCGATGAGCGCATCGGCCGGATCGGTGGAGGCGAACGCGCCGGCCGCTCCGGTTGCGATGTAGCCGAGATTGCCCCAGCTCCACGATGCTTCGGCAACATTCGTGTACTGAAGAATGCCCTTGGGCTGCGATGTGCCGTTGCCGTTGATGAAGGCGGCACCCTCCTGCTCGGCGAACACGATCTGCACTTCGTTCGCCAGCCACTCCTCGATGTTCACCTGCGCATCGTCCAGCAGCGTCTGCGTCGCCGCCGGCATGGCGTAGAGCTCCATGGTGGGAAAATCGATGGCCGACAAGGTCGGCGTGCTCGTTTCGCTGCGCGCATCGGTTTCGGCAACCCAGCCGGTTGCAGCGCCCGCCGTGGTGATCGGCTTACGGTATACGTTGGTGCCGATCTGGCGGACCGTGGCGAGATTGCGGATGGGTGACACTTTCGCCAGCACGCGGTCGATCGTCCGCTCGATCTCCAGCGGCACGACATAGCCGCCATCCGGATTGGATCCGGCCGACAGCGCCTTCAGCTCGAGGGAGTCGTAGGCGGCCGTATCGCCCTTGCGGACGTAACGGTCGAACGCTGCTTTCCGCTCACGCGCGCCGGGATCGAGCGCGATCTTCGTATCGGTACCGAGCGGCGGACGCTGCGATGCCAATGCGAGCTCGTCGATGCGGCGCTTCTGATCGGTGACGGCGCGGTCGAGACGCTCCACCTTTTCCTCGCTGACGACATCGCCGCCGCGCTTCTCAATCTGCGCCAGGCGCTCGTCATTCGCCTGCTTGTAGGCTTCGAAGATGCGCCAGAGATCGTCATTCGCGTTCTTGATGGCGACGTCGCTCGCATAATCGCGAATCTCCAGCGCCTTGGTTTCAAGTTCCATTGTGTCTTCTCCTAGCTAAGAAAATGAAGGCAGTGTGGGTTCAAGGCAGTAGGCAGTAGGGAGTAGGCAGTAGGTTCAACTCCGGCTGCACTGTCTACTGCCTATTGCCTACTGCCTGTTCGCTCGGGTGATCGCGTGTTCGCGGCCAGCTGCGCCGCCTTTCCAATCGCCGTGACGAAGCTTCCTTCGAGCAGCGGGAACGTCACGACCGAAATCTCCCACAGCTCGACATCCAGCAGCACGCGCAATCCGGTCTTCGGATCGCGCCTTGCGCGTCGCGTTTTGAATCCAATGGACAATCCGTTGAGCGCGCCCTTTTCCAGCAGCGCGCGCACGTCGCGGCCGCGCTCGATCTCGGTGACGAGGCTCCCTCGCACATAAAGCCCGCGCGAATCTTCGCGGATAACGTCCCAGGTGCCGATCGGCTCGTGCGCGAAATGCTGATAGAGCATGCGAATGCGCGAAAGGCCGCGCTCGCCGATCGATTTCGCGAACGCGCCCGGTGCCACGACATCGCCGGCACCATCGGCGACGCCGAACAGCGAGGCGTAGCCTTCGAAGGCGTTGCGGTTGAGCGTGGCGAGCACGGCCGGCGCATCAACGCGCACCAGCCTGCGCCGCGCGTGCGTGACGTGTGGGGACATGGATGGAGTCTTTCGTTCTTGGAAATCAGCTCCCCCTTGTGGGGCGGTCGAAATGCTTGACCGAAGCGAGAGCATTTCGGGTGGGGGACGAAGCGACTTACCCCCCACC
>DATIYG010000324.1:0-3588 GCA_035517755.1 Rhizomicrobium sp.
CAGCAGAGAACGACGCTGGCGGTCGGCGCCTCATCAGCACGCTCAGTGCCGCCGGCGCGTCAGCCCTCCCGCTGTCACGGCCACCACGCCTCCCTCGCAGCCCAACGATGCGCGCCGCGCCCGACACGGCACAGACCATGTCGAGCACGATGCCGGCGCAGGATGGTGAGACAGAACCGCTTCAGTCGCGGACCTGTTCCAATCAGGCCGGTGCTTCCAAGTCCGAGAGCAACGACGCAATCAGCGCATCCGGTGCCTTGAACCGGCCACGTCTGAGCTCCGGCGGGACGACCGCCTCGACCGCTTCCAGCTTTTCGGAGGGATCCATGCGGAGGTAGATCTCCGTCGTGCGGATGTCGGCATGACCAAGCCACAGGGCGACCTTCCGGATGTCATGTGTGGCCTGCAGCATGATGATCGCGCAACTATGCCGCAGCTGATGCGGGGAGACGCTCCGATGACGCAGCGATGTGCAGGTCTCGGCCGCCTTGCCGACGTGCTTGTCGAGCACATATTCGAAGCCCGCACGGGTCATCGGCTCATCCTGTGCATTGATGAAGAGCTCCGGGACGCGAACCGCACCCCTGACGCTCAGCCAAGCGCGAAGATCGCGTGCGGTATCCCTCCAGAGCGGCAGGCAGCGCTCCTTGCGGCCCTTACCCCGGATCGTCACGCTTGCGCTGCGCTGGAACGACAGGTTTTCGGTCAGGACGCCGACCAGCTCCGAGACCCGCAAGCCTCCGGCGAAGCACAAGTGCATCATCGCCCGGTCGCGCACGCCGGATCGCGTCGCGAGATCAGGGGCATTGAGGATCGCGCGGATCTCCTCCATCGTCAGATGACGGATGAGTTTCTGATCGTGACGCTTGGCTGGGATCGCGTGAACCCGGCCGATCTGCTCCAAGGCTGAGGGCACCTTGTGCTCCACATAACGCATGAACGTCTTGATGGCGGCGAGCCGCAAGTTGCGCGTGGAAGCCTCGTTGCCGCGCTCCTGTTCGAGATGGGCCAGGAAGGCGACGATCAGCGGTGCGTCGAGGTCTTCGATCGTCAGCTGCGACGGACGGGTGCCGAGGCGTTTCGCTGCGAAGTTGAACAGCAGCTTGAAGCCGAACGCATATGTCTCGCAGCTCTGCGAACTATAACCCCGCTGACGGGGCATGTAGTCGCGCAGGAAGCCGGTGATAAGAGGAGCGAGCTTCGTCACGCGGCGCTCTCCCCGACCAGCATTTCCGCCGCCGAGGCGATATCCATCATCATCTCCGGCGTTGCCTGGAGATACCAGTAGGTGTTCCGGATATCGGCATGGCCCAGATAGGTCGACAGGGCGACGAAGTGCCGGGCGACCACGCCACGTTCGGCACCGCATTGTTCCAGCACGCGGGTTGCGAAGGTATGGCGAAGATCATGGATACGGGGCTGCTGGCTTCGCTCCGGCGCGATACCCGCCCGTCGCAGAATGCAGCGGAAGGTATAGTTCACGGTCGTCGAGCACATCTCCCGGTGCTCAACGGATGGGAAGAGCCAGTCGCTCTCGCCGGCGCGCTGGCGGCGGACCTTGAGATAGCGTTCGAGCGCCTCGACGACCGTTGCATGCAGCGGCACGAGCCGACTCTTGCGGAACTTGGTCTCGCGGATGTGCAGCACGCCGTTGGGCTGTATGTCGTCGAGCCTGAGCGCGAGCGCTTCAGAGACGCGCATTCCCGTAGCCGCGATCAGACCGAACAGCATGACGTAGAGCTGGCGCCGCAGGGGATTGGGTTTCTGATGCCGGAGCTGGCCGGTGGCATCGAGGATGCGGGCGATCTCGTCCGGTGTGTAAATATAGGGGATCGGCCGCGTTTTCCGGCTCGGCGTGATGTCGGCACGTGGGATCTCATGCCGAGGATCTTCGGCATAAAGGAAGCGCGCAAACAGGATGAGGTCTGTCAAGCGCCGTGCACGAGCACCCGGCGTGCGGGCGACCGTTTCGATCCAGGCGAGAACAGACGCTGCGCGGATGTGCGTTTCGCCGCGCTCCGCAGCGAAGCGCGCGAAGGCGCGAAGATGCCGTCCAGCCTTGACCAGTTTGTAGCCGAGCGTGCGGCGCAGAGTGATGTAGCGGTTCACGTCGTCGTTCAGCACGGCAGCCTCCCGCCCCAGGGCTGTGCGATCTCCGACAGGAGGCCAATGTCGACCTTGGTATAGAGCGCCGTGACCGACAGCGAACGATGCCGCAACACGGCGCCGACACCGGCAAGAGTGGCGCCATTGCGCAGCATGGCTGTCGCGGCGGAGTGGCGCAGGAGGTGGGCACCTCGATGAGCACTCTTGATGCCAGCCCTGTCGAGGGCGCGGCGCACGATGCATTTCACCGCAATGCGGCTGAGCGGACGGATAGGCGCCGCACTCGTCAGGAACAAACGTGTCGTCGCGATGCGCGGTCGTGCCCGCTCGATATAGGCGATGATGGCATCGCCGATCTCCTGGGTCAGCGGCAAGCGCTCTTCGCGACGGGCCTTGCCAGCGAGGGTTATGCGGCCGGCCACCCAATCGAGTTCGTCGAAGGCGAGATTGGCGACTTCGCTCGCCCGCATGCCCAGACGGGCGAGGAGCAGGACGACGGCCCGGTCGCGCAGGCGATCCTCGCCGTCACAAGCGGCAAGAAGACGGTCGATATCGGCTTGCCCGAGGAAGCGCGGTGTCGTCGCCAACTGCCAACTTGCAAAGCTCGGAACTGCATGCTCCCGGCCGACGGGGCATTGCCCGATGGCCACGAGATACTTGAGGTAGGCGCGCGTGGCGACGGTGATTCCTTGCGCTCGGCCGCGTCCGTGCGGTCTTGCACGATCGAGCACGAAGCCACGGATTGCAGTGGCCGTATAAGCCGCTGGATCGGTGCCAAGCGACGCCAACAGATCGACAAGGGTCCACTGATAAGTATCCAGCGTGGAGTCCTTAATGCCGCGCTGCTCTCGCATCCAACGGCGGAAGGCGGCGAGCGTCGGCCAAGTCTCCTCCAGTGACGGACATCGCTCCGGCGGAAGGACGCCCATCTCGCGCAAATGGGTGATGAACAGGACGGCCGCGCCCTGCGGCGCACGCGCCGTCTTGCTACCCCGGAACACCGAGGCGGATGCGGAGAGACCCGCGCCGAGCGTATCGACCTCGAAGCCGGCCGCGCGCACCCAATCGCCCCACAACGCGAGCAGGCGCACCACCTCCGTTATCGTCGCGAGCGAGTAATTCCGCCGTGCAAGCCAATCCTTGAAGCTGTCGGCGTGCGGCTGCAGCCAGTTGATCCGAACATCGACGCTGCGACGATGTCTGCGCTTTCTTTTTGTCACTCTGTATTCCTTTGAGTTGCTCGTTCACGCCGGGGAGGTCCGGTGTGTGTCGAGCAAATCGAAGATTTCGATGCCAGTCATGCGACAGGCGCTCTTGCTGCGTAGTCTGAACCCGATATCAACATGGTCTGTGCCGTGTCGGGCGCGGCGCGCATCGTTGGGCTGCGAGGGAGGCGTGGTGGCCGTGACAGCGGGAGGGCTGACGCGCCGGCGGCACTGAGCGTGCTGATGAGGCGCCGACCGCCAGCGTCGTTCTCTGCTG
>DATIYG010000325.1:0-3461 GCA_035517755.1 Rhizomicrobium sp.
CTATATCGAGCACGGCGCGAGCCTTGCCATCGTCGTGGTGGAAAACAAATCGCGCAACGTGCTCGCCTATATCGGCGGCACGAATTACTGGGGCGGATCGGGCCAGATCGATCTTGCCAGCCGCCCGCGTTCGCCTGGCTCCGCGCTCAAGCCCTTCATCTACGGCCTCGCCTTCGACGACGCGATCCTGCATCCCTCCTCCATGATGGAAGACCAGGCCATGACGTTCGGCGATTATGCGCCGAAGGATTTCGCAGGATCCTTCCAGGGCGCGGTGACGGCGCGCGATGCGCTGCGCATGTCGCTCAACGTGCCGGCGGTGATGGTGCTGGACCGCGTCGGGCCCTTGCGCTTCACGTTGGCGCTGTCGAATGCCGGCGCGCGGCTCGCTTTCCCCACGCGCGACGACAGCCCCAGTCTGCCGGTGGCGCTGGGCGGACTCGGCATCAATCTCGCCGACATCACCATGCTCTACGCCGGCATCGCGAACGCCGGCGTGGCGAGACCGCTGCGCTATCTTTCAACCGACAAGCAAGGCGCGCCGCACCGCCTGTTCGGTGCGGTGGCGGCGTATTATCTGCGCGACATCTTGAAGGGCATCGCGCTGCCGGAAGGCTGGGCGATGGGGCAGGGACTTAAGCGCCGCACCATCGCCTTCAAGACGGGCACGTCCTACGGTTTCCGCGATGCGTGGAGCGTTGGCTTCTCCAATGATTACACCGTCGGCGTGTGGACCGGCCGCGCCGATGGTGCGCCGCGCGCCGGCTCCATCGGGCTGGAAGCGGCGGCACCGATCCTGCTGAAGACGTTCGGGCTCTTGCCGCGCGACAGATCTCCCGATCCGGCGCCGCCGCCCGGCACCATCGTCGCGCAATCGACCGATGCGCTGCCCGAAGCGTTGCGCGTGTTCACCCGCGAAGCCGCGGCGCCGCAGCCGGTGCAGACCACTGTCATCCCGCCGCCGTCGATCAGCTTCCCGCCCAACGGCGCCACCATTCCTGTCGAGCAGGCGAGTGCCAAGGATGCCGCCATCCAGTTGAAGGCGGATGGGGGGCGCGAGCCGCTCACCTGGCTCGTCAACGGCCAGCTGATCGGCAATTTCACCCGCTTCACGCCGGCGCTGTACCAACCCACGGGCGAAGGCTTCGCCAAGATCACGGTGGTCGACGCCCAAGGCCGCAGCGACACGTCAAGCGTGCGGTTCAAGAAGCTGAAGTGACAAGCAGCGGCCAAAGTTCGGCCTTCGGCGAAATCATTTCTTCCGGTAATCGAGCTTTCTCACCTCGCCGCCCACAGTCCAATCGAATTCGACCTCGCCATGATCAAACACGTAGATCGCGATGGCAGCCTGGCCGGTTTGCGACCGGACGGCGGTCGCCGAAACATCGTCGACGCGCGCGTTCTTGACATCTGAAAGGAGCCTTGCGTCGATATCGACTGCTTTTCCTGCGTAACTGATCGTCAGTCCTGTGAGTTCGGCGCTCTGCTTCGAGCGATGACGAGGATCGACCCTGAGCTGGACGATCACGGGATCCGGAAAGCCGGGCACCTGGAAAGCCAGATCTGCCGCGTTGAATCCAACAACATCCGGCTCCACGATGGGAACGCTTGGTGGTGGAGACTCGGCAGCAGAAGTCGCGAGCGGCCATAACAGGGCCGCTGCAAACATCGACGCGTGAAAACCGATCCCCTTTGCCATTCCTGCCCCCTTACGTCTTCACTTCTTCGCTGCGATGTCTGCGTCCATGCGCCATAGCATCTCGTGCGTGGGGAAGCCATCGGCCGGAAGGTGATGATCGCGCTGATAGCGTCGCAGCGCCGCGCGGCCCTGATGGCCCAGCACGCCGTCGATCGGCCCCGGATCGTAGCCAGACTGCTTCAGCGCGGTCTGGAAGGCGATGCGTTCGTCCTGCGTCAGCGGCTGTTCGTCGCGCGGCCATTGCGCAACGATGCGTCCGCCGCCGCGCAGATGATCCGCGAGATTGCAGATGCTGAGCGCATAGGCGGCTGCGTTGTTGTAGGTGAGCACGACCTTGAAATTGTGGAACACCATGAAGGCCGGCCCGCGCCATCCCGCCGGCAGATAGATCGCGCCTTCGGACGCGGTCGCGGGAAGATCGTCGCCATAGATCGTCTTCACGCCCAGCTTTTTCCACTCGGGCGTAGGCTTCACAGCATCGACATCGGCGAGGTCGTAGTCGAAATCCTTCGGCAGCGACACTTCGGTGAGGCACGGCTGGCCCATGCGCCAGTCGGCGTCGTGCATCAGCTTGGCGGTGGAAGCGAGCGCATCGGCCGGCGAATGCCACAGATCCTTCCTGCCGTCGCCGTCGCCATCGACGGCATTTTTGAGGAAGGACGACGGCACGAACTGCGTCTGCCCGAAGGCGCCCGCCCAGGACGACGTCATCTGCGACGGCGACAGGTGTTCCTGTTCCTCCATCTTCATGGCGGCGATCAGTTCGCGCCTGGCGAATTCCCGGCGCGGCCCGTCATAGGCCAGCGTCGCCAGCGCCTCGAACATGTTGAAGCTGCCCATGGCGGTGCCGTAGGCGCTTTCGTCGCCCCAGATGGCGACGAGGATTTCCTTCGGCACGGAATAGCGCGCCTCGATGTTCGAC
This sequence comes from Rhizomicrobium sp., assembly GCA_035517755.1. Lineage (GTDB taxonomy): Bacteria > Pseudomonadota > Alphaproteobacteria > Micropepsales > Micropepsaceae > Rhizomicrobium. The sequence goes on from DATIYG010000325.1 coordinate 2,622, forward strand.
AAGGTCAAGGCGTTCGCCGCCAGCATCTCCTGTCCCATCGAGATGCGCTGTGGTGACACGGCGCTGTCGAGGTACTGCCAGATGGGGCGGACGAATTCCGGCTGCTGCGTGTTCAGATCCTCCACGCGCTGGTTGCGCGAGATGCCGGCCATGGAGGCATCGTAGGTCTCGGGCTTCACGCCGGCGCGGATGGCCTCGGCGCGGAAGTCATGCACGAAGGCTGCAAATTTGGCGTCGGCCGCGGCGGCCTGGGCGGCGGCAGTTTGGGCGGGTGTTGGAGCGGGCGCGGGCGCAGGGGGTTGTGCCGTCGCAGGCCCAACCTCAGCGGCCAGGAGCAACAGGCCCGCCATCAGCCCTGGCGCCATCCAGCGCCTTTTGCTACTCGAACCCACGGCGAAAACCCCCGGAAAACAGCGACTTTCCTAACGCATGAAAGCGGAAAATTGAGGCGTTGACAGGGCAAATCGGCCCGCATAGTTTCCGCGCCTCTTTCGACGGGGCCGCTTGGCCCCATTTTCTTGAAGGCGTGTCATGAAGGTCCGCAATTCCCTGCGCTCGCTCAAGAAGCGCGACAAAGACTGCCGCATCATCCGGCGCAAGGGGCGGACCTACGTCATCAACAAGAAGAACCCCCGCTTCAAGGCGCGCCAGGGCTGATCGTTTGGCCCTATGATGGGCCATGATCCGGTTACCTGAACCCGATCCCTTAATCCTTTCCCGCCGCGATGAGATCGTGGCGAGCCTTCGCCGCATCGTGCCCGATGGCGTGGTGCATGAGGCGGCGGGACTTGCCGCCTATGATGCCGACGGGCTGACGGCGCATCGCCAGGCCGCACTCGT
>DATIYG010000326.1:0-3311 GCA_035517755.1 Rhizomicrobium sp.
GCGCGACGACGAATTCGGCAGCCGCGCCATCAATCCCATGGAGCTGTATCACAACCAGGTGACGCGCGAGCAGGGCAGCTTCTCGCTGCGCATGTTCCATCGCTCCTGGGGACTGATGATGATCCAGCAGAACATCTCCGCCCCCAGCACGCTGCTCGATTTCCCCACGCTCGACCGCTTCGAGCGCGAGCTGCGCGCGACCGAGTACGACATCGTCGGCATCTCCGGCATCATCCCCAACTTCGGCAAGGTGCGCGAGATGTGCCGGCGAGTGCGCAAGCTGTCGCCGCAATCGACCATCGTGATCGGCGGGCACGTCGCCGCCATTCCGCAGCTCGACAAGCTGATCGATGCCGACATCGTCGTGCGCGGCGAAGGCATCTGCTGGATGCGGCGCTATCTCGGCGAAGATCCCGGTGCGCCCATCGTGCATCCCGAGATTCTCTCCGGCTTCGGCATGCGGGTGCTGGGCATGCGCGTGCCCGACTCGACGCGCGACACTGCGGCGACGATCATCCCGTCCGTTGGCTGCCCGATGGGATGCAACTTCTGCACCACATCGGCGTTCTTCGGCGGCAAGGGCAAGAGCGTCCACTTCTACAAAACCGGCGACGAGCTGTTCGAGGTGATGGAGCAGATGGAGCGCTCTATGGGCGTCTGCTCGTTTTTCCTGATGGACGAAAATTTCCTGTTGAACCGCCGGCGCGCCATGCAGCTGCTGGAGCGCATGAAGGCCGCGGGCAAGAGCTGGTCGCTGTACGTCTTCTCGTCGGTGAATGCGATTCGCCAGTACACGATGGAAGAGCTGGTGGAGCTGGGCATCTCGTGGATCTGGCTGGGGCTGGAGTCCCCGCGCTCGTCGTACACGAAGCTGCGCAACAGCGACACGCAGGCGCTGGCCGCGGAGCTGCGGCAGCACGGCATCAAGCTGCTGGGCTCGACCATCGTCGGGCTGGAGCACCACACGCCGGAGAACATCCGCGAAGACATCGAGCAGGCGGTGGCGCACGGCACCGACTTCCATCAGTTCATGCTGTACACGCCGGTGCCGGGCACGCCGCTGTACGAGCAGATGCGGCAGGAAGGACGCATGCTCGACGGCATCGATCTGGCCGACATTCACGGCCAGTACAAGTTCAACTTCCAGCACGCGGCGATTTCGCGCGAGGAATCGAAGCGCCTGCTGGACTGGGCCTTCCGCTTCGACTTCGAGCGCAATGGCCCGAGCCTGTTTCGCATCTGCGACACAATCTTTCAGGGCTGGAAGCGCTACCGCGACTTTCCCGACGCGCGCGTGCGGCAACGCATGGCCAACGAAGCCGCCAAGCTCCGCACCACGTACGACGCGGCGCTGTGGGCGATGGAGAAGCGGCTGCGCAAGACCAATTCCGACGTCGCCGCCAGAATTCACGAGCTGCGGCGTGAGATTGAGCACGAATTCGGCGCAGCCACGCGCGTGGTTCGTGCCGTGACAGGTCCTATCCTTCTATGGACATCGAAGCGTGAAGACCGGCAGCTGGCGCGCGGCAAGACCTACGAGCCGCCGACGTTTGTGGATCGGAGGAACTGGGCGGTGTGAGGGGTAGTATGATAGTAGTATGAAAGAGAAGACATCGATCACACTTTCGCGCGAGCTCATTGTGCAACTGGATCGTTTGGCCGGATCGAGACTCTCTCGCTCTGCGCTCATCGAGCACGTGCTGCGGGATTATTTGCGTCAGCGTGCACGTGCGGCGGTGAATGCCCGCGATCTGGAGCGCATCAATGCAGCCGCCGATCGGCTTAACGCCGAGGCCCTGGATGCGCTGCAATACCAGGCGCCCGATGACTGAGCGGAGGAGAAAGTGCGACGAGGAGATCTCTATCGCGTTCACCGCCCCGGCCGCGGCGATCCCAGACGGCATCGTGTATTCGTGGTTGTAAGCCGCCAGATACTCATTGATTCCAAATTCTCAACGGTGATCTGTGCACCTGTGTATAGCAGTGGGGAAGGGCTGTCCACGCAAGTTCAGGTAGGCGAATCCGAAGGCCTGAAACATGTAAGCTGGATTGCTTGCGACAACCTGATCAGCCTGCGAAAAACCGATCTCATGCACTTTGTAGGGTCGCTCTCTGGCGACAAACGCCGAGAGTTGAACGAAGGGTTAAGAGCGGCCCTGGACATTCCGTAACGACTGACGAGGCTGGCCGCGGACTTGATGAATCAGCCGCTTCTGGCGCTCGCCCACGCTCTCCCGCTATCATCGAGGTTCCCTGCTTATTTCTCTCGAGGAAGGTTGAATGATCCACGCTCGTCGTCAATTGCTGGCGTCCTTCGCAATTGTCCTGTTCAGCGCCGTTCTCTTCGCGCAGCCGCAAGAAGGCACTACCAACAATCAAACTCCGCAGGCTGCCCCGCAGCGCACCGAAGAGCAGCGCAACACCTATCGCAAGGCGATGGAAGACGCCGACCAGAAGATCGCGGCCGAAGTGAAAGATCATTCCGAGCTGATGAAGAACCTCGATTATCTGACCACCGAGATCGGCGCGCGGCTCACCGGCTCGCCGCAGATGCAGCAGGCCAGCGACTGGACGCTGAAGCGCTTTCGCGACTACGGCATCGACGCGCACTTGGAGACGGCGGACATCCCCCACGGCTGGACGCGCGGCCTCGAGACCGCCGAGATCACCAGCCCCATCCAGAAGCGCATCGGCATTCACGCGTTTGGCTGGAGCAAGGGCACGAACGGCGAGGTGAGCGGCGAAGTCGTGCTGCTCAACATCCAGAAGCCGTCGGACTTCGATCAGTACAAAGGCAAGCTGAAGGGCAAGATTGTCATGGTGCGAAAGCCGACGGACATGGCCAAGCTCGACCCCAATCCCGACAACGCCTACGACGCGGTGATTGCGCCGCCGCGTGGCGTGCCGCAGGAGAACGTCACCGGACGCTCGCGCCTGCAAGTTCTCCGGCAAATTGCCGCCGAAGAGCCGGCGCTAATTCTGCTCGACAGCGGCAAGCCCGACAGTCTCTACACCATGGCCGGCGGATGGTCGCGCTACTTCGGTAGCGGCGCGCGCATGGCCTTCCTCACGCATGAGAACTACGACCTGTTGTATCGGCTCGCGCAGTCCGACCCTCACCCCACCGCGCCAAACGAAGGCGCGATGCGGACCCCGAGACCGGTGACTATGAAGTTCGACTTGCAGGACACGCTCACCGATAAGCCCGTGCCGGCAGCGATCACCGTCGCAGAAATCAAAGGCAGCGAGCATCCCGACGAACGCGTCATCATCGGCGGCCATCTTGATTCGTGGGACCTCGGCCAAGGCGC
>DATIYG010000327.1:0-2853 GCA_035517755.1 Rhizomicrobium sp.
TTCGATTTCCTCATCGGCAAGTGGAAGGTGCATCACTGGCGGCTGGCCGAACGGCTCGCCAACAATCATGACTGGGTCGAGTTCGACGGCACGTCGCAGCTGTGGATGACGATGGACGGTCACGGCACGGTGGACGACAACTACATCGGCCTGCCGAGCGGGCCTTACCGCGCCGTCGGCTTTCGCGCCTACGATCCGAAAACGGGAACGTGGGCCATCTGGTGGCTGGATGGGCGCAACCCGCTTGGTCCGCTCGAACCGCCGGTGATCGGCAATTTCAACTTCAAGGACGGCATCGGCACGTTCGATGGCCCCACAGTGCTGCGCGGCAAGACGGTGCTGGCGCGCTACACGTGGTCGAAGATCACGCCCAACTCGGCGCACTGGGAGCAGGCGTTTTCACCGGACGGCGGCAAGACCTGGGAAACCAACTGGCGCATGGATCTGACGAGAGTGCCATGAACGGCGTGATCGAACTGCGGCAGTACCGGCTTAAACCCGGACGCCGCGACGAGCTGATCGCGCTGTTCGAGCGCGAATTCATCGAGACGCAGGAAGCGGAGGGCATGGATGTCATCGGCATCTTTCGCGATGAAGCCGATGCCGACCGCTTCGTGTGGGTGCGCGGGTTTCCGGACATGGAGGCGAGGGCGAAATCTCTTGCCGCGTTCTACGGCGGCCCGGTGTGGATGGCGCATCGCGAGGCCGCGAACGCCACGATGATCGATTCCGACGATGTCCTGCTGCTGCGTCCGGCATGGGAGGGTGCCGGCTTTGCATCGGGCGGCAAATGCGCGCCGGTCGGCGCAACGCGCCTCCCGAACACGATGGTCACGGCGAACATCTGTCCCTTCGCGGTGCCCGTTCCGCAGGCCGTCATCGAATCCATGCGGCGCCTGCTGCCGAAGCAGACGAGAGCGCTTAAGGGTTCTTTGGTGGCCGCGCTGGTGACGGAGCCGAGTCCGAACAATTTTCCGCGGCTTCCTGTGCGCGAAGGCGAGAATGTCTTCGTCTGGTTCACGGTGTTTGATGATGCGCCGGGAGAATTCGATCTGCCGGATGCCATTGCCAGCAAACTCGCAAGACCCATGGAGACTCTGCGGCTGTGTCCCACGCCGCGCTCAAGACTGGGCGCGGACGCTAAAGGAATTCTGTGAGCGGATCGTCCGCTTTCCGCGGCTTGCGTTTGGGGCGCGTCCACATCACGCCGGGATAGCCTTTCAGCGGCACGAGGGGTTCATTGCGATAGGCCCACTCCGGCGCCTCCTCGATGGCGATGTGGTAGAGCGGCTCGCGGCCCGTGCGCGTGCGGAAGATGGCGCGCGGAATGTTGACCATCCTGGGCGAGCGCGCACGTTCGTACAACAACGGCGTCCCGCACTTGGCACAGAAGCTTCGCGTCGATTTCGTTGCGGCGTCTTCGTAGCGCGCGATGCTCTTGGCTCCCTTCACGACATGGACGCGGCTCTTCCAGCAGCCGACATAGGTGGCATAGGCGGATGCGTGTGCGTGCCGGCTCGCCTTCGAATGATCGTGCCACGCCCAGAACGCCGGCACGTCGATCTCGATCCGCACGGCTCCGCACAGGCACGCGCCAACGGCCTTCGCCTTGCTGGGTATTGGAGGCCTTCCGCCGTCAGCCGATTTGCGCATCTTCCTGAAACTCCGGGACTGTCAAACGCTAGCATTATCGTGGGCTGTTCTCGCGCGCCCAATCCTAGGAAATCAGCATGTACTGGACGAGGAAATAGCCCTGCAGAAGCAGCATTCCGATGGCGGCGGCCCATTGCGCCCAGCGCGGCCTTGCCCAGCCGGCGGTGATGGTGGCCACGAGCATCAGCAGAACGGTTCCGATCGCCGCGAACATTTGCGATTGTGTCATGCCGTAGTTCTTGGCATCCCAGAAATTCTGGAAGATGCCGACGAGCATCAGGAGCGAATAGGCGGCAAAGATGGATGGGCGTTCCTGCTCATAGAACGCCGGCATATCGACGACGCCGTCGCGTTCCGGCCGGATCGAGATCAGTGAACAGGTGTAGTATTGGACGATGGCTGCCACGAACTGGATCACGATCTCCAGCGGAGTCCAGTTCTTGATCGAGGCGAGCGGCCCGATGGCGATCCAGTTCACCACAATGCTGATGACGGCGCTCAGCATCCAGAGCAGCTGAAGCCAGGAGATCCGCACCCGGCGGCGGGCCCAGACAAGCTCGGTCGTGCTGGTGAGAATGTGCGTCAGCGCAATGGCGAAGACAAACGACAGAAGAATGGTGACGTGTTCGAACATGACTGCCCCCCAGGAGGCAGCTTAGCGGGAGCCGCCCACTTGCCAAGGAGAAGGGGGTCTGCTACCTCGCCCGCCTTCGCGCCGATTTGATGCTCAGCTTGCGGGCGCATTACAAATTTCGCTAAAGCGAAGGCACGGACAGGCGAGGTCAGCCCACGTGCCCTTAGCCCCGCAAGCTCAAGCCTTATATCGGTGCAGCGACGAGACTTTGGCCAAGCACTCGACGGCCGGGGTTCCGTTTTCTAATTTGTTGTCGATGGAGAACGTCCGATGAAAGCGCTGGTCAAGTCGAAGACGGAACCGGGTCTCTGGCTCGAGGACGTGCCCGAGCCCAAATACGGCATCGACGACGTGCTCATCAAGGTGCTGAAGACCGGCATCTGCGGCACCGACGTGCACATCTACAATTGGGACGAGTGGGCCCAGAAGACCATCAAGCCGGGCACCGTGATCGGTCACGAATTCGTCGGCCGCATCGCCGCGGTTGGCGCCAACGTGCACGGCCACAAGGTCGGCGATCTCGTCAGCGCCGAAGGCCACATCGTGTGCGGCCATTGCCGCAACTG
>DATIYG010000328.1:0-8037 GCA_035517755.1 Rhizomicrobium sp.
AATCCCGTGACGGACATCTGACTCAGCGCACCAAGGACAAAGGCCGTGATCAGCAGCGTGGCCGCATCGCGGCGGGCGACAAGCAGCGCAAAAAAGGGCCAGACGGCGACAGCAAACATCAGGCGCGGAATCACCATTATCGGCCAGCGGCCGAACCGGTCGGACAGCGCCCCGGCCAGCGCGCTGAAGACAATGTTCGCAAGTCCGAACACGACTGTCGCGCCGAACGCGATGTTCGTCTTCATGTGCAGCACCTGCGACGAAAACGTGGTGAGATAGGCGATCACATAGAAGCCGATGGTGGCGCCGCCGAGCATGAAGAAGCCGAGGACCATCGGCCGCCAGGGGAGACCGGCATCGGAGGCGACGGCATAGGTGGAATCTTCGGCGAACAGGGTTTCCGGTAGCGAGCGGCGCATCAGGAAACCGACAGGCAGGATGATGGCACCGAGGAGGAACGCAATCCGCCAACCGTAAGCCGCGAGCGCATGGGCATCGAGCACGCTCGACAACACCACGCCCACAAGTCCCCCGCACAGGGTCGAAATGCCTTGCGTGGAATATTGCAGCGCGGTGTAGAAGCCGCGGCGGTTTTCGGGCGCGGCTTCCAGAAGGAAAGCCGATGTCGGTCCGACGTCGCCGCCGACAGCCAGTCCCTGCAGCAAACGCGCGATGACCACGAGGACCGGCGCCGCAAACCCGATCGTTGCAAACGATGGCGCGCAGGCCAGCAGCAGGATCGCGATCCCCATCAGCGCGAAGCAGGCGAGCATCGCGGGCTTACGGCCCTTCCGGTCGCCATAGGCGCCGAACACGATCGCGCCGACGGGACGTGCGGCGAATCCGATTCCGAATGCGGCGAGCGATGCCATCAGACTGAAGAATGGCGTCTTGAACGGAAAGAATGTTTGGCCGATTTGCGTGGCGAAATAGGCGTAGGTTGTGAAGTCGTAGAACTCGAGTGCATTGCCGATGGCGACCGCCGCGACCTGCTTCTTCGTCGGCGGCACAACATCAGCCATGATCGAGCACGCGACCGAGCGGCTTCGCCAGCAGGAAAGCGAGCACTGCGCCGCATGCGGCCACGGCGGCATGCATAGTCCAGAACGCGGCCGGCGACATGTGCTCGTAGAGGCCGCCGATCCAGCCGATTGTGAAGTTCGACAGGAAGAGCGTGAGGAACGCCACGCCCATCATGGTGGATTTGATGGCTGGCGGCGCGGCGCGCGACACCAGCGCGAGCAAGGTCGGCCAGTAGTAGAGGAATGCCACGCCAAGCAGCACGTCGTAAAGGATCGGCAGGATCACCGGCACGCGGGTGAAGAAGGCCGATCCCGCGGCAAGGCACAAATTGGCGGCGGCAGCGATGATGGCACCCATTCCGATCTTGCCGATCTCAGCAGGCTCGCCGCCATGGCGGCTCTGCCATTTCCACAGCGCAATGAGAAATGGAACCGAGACGATGCTCACGAGCGGATCGATGGAGTTGAACCATGCCGTCGGGACCCGGAAGCCGAAGAAGTTGAGATCGACATGCTCATTGATCCATATCAGTGCGATGTTGGAGTTCTGGTAGTAGGCGATGGATTGGAAGATCGTAAGCAGCATCACGCCGATGAGTGCGGCGACGACGATCCAGTCGCCACGCGTCAATTTCACATCCGGCTGCGCACGATTCTGCGCAGGTGTCGTTTCCGTCAGCGTGCGGTAGCCAGCGATGTAGGTGACAAGCCCGAGCAGCATCAATCCGCCAGAGAGCGCGAAGCCAGCATGCCAGCCGTAAACCTGGGCCAGCAATCCGCACAGCAGCGGGCCGACCGTCGCGCCGAAATTGATGCCCATCGAATAGATGGAAAAGCCGCGCGTGCGCCCGGCATGGTCGTCCGCCGTATAGAGCGCACCAACCTGCACGGAGATGTTTCCCTTGAGCAGTCCGCAGCCGATCACGAGCAGTGCGAGCGCCATCAGGAACGATGCGTCGAAGGCCATGGAGATCTGGCCGATGCTCATCAGGATGGCGCCGGTCGTCACGGCGCGCCGGCGACCGATGAAGCGGTCGGCGATCCAGCCGCCGAACACCGGAGTGAAATAGACGAAGCCGGTGTACAGCCCATACACCAGCGACGCGAGTGCCAGCGTGCTCATCTTGCCGAAGATGGATTCCACCCCGGCGCGAAACGCGGTGAACCCGGCCACGTGCTCCACACGGCCGGGCAAGAACAGCCACTGGCTCATGTACAGCACCAGCAGCGCAGTCATGCCGTAATAGGAAAAGCGCTCCCAGGCTTCGGTGAAGGAAAGATAGGCGAGCCCGATCGGCTCGCCGAAGAAGGTGCGCCCGCGTTCGGGCGCCGCAACGCCCTCGTCAACCTTCTCCGCAATCGACATGCGCGCCCCGCGCCTCCGCCCTGACGGAAGCCAGCTTGTCGATTCCTGCGGAATTTGGAAGGGGCGGCTGCCCGCCCTCAATCCTCAGTTGCTGGCGGCGTGACCCTGCGAGGCTGCCGCCGCCGCGGCGTGTTCCGTGGACAGATTGCCGATGGCCATGGCGATGAGATCGGGCCGGAAGCGCGGCGGGATGTTCTCGAATTTGCAGGCCGTCAGCACCTGATCGATGATGAATTTCGGCTGGTAACTCGCAAGCGGCGTTCCGCCTGGACCCTGAAGCGCGGAGATCGTGGTTTCGATGATCGCGTCGGTTGCCTCGAGCCCGCGGGACTTCGAGATGCCGGCGAAGATCTGCTTGAACTCTTCACGCGTGGGCGCAGAAACTTCCAGCTTGTAGGGAATGCGCCGCAGGAAGGCCGGATCCATCAAATCCTTCGGGCTGAGGTTGGTGGAGAACACCACAAGCTCGTCGAACGGCAGCGAAAAGCTCTTGCCCGTGTGCAGCTTGAGGTAATCGACGCGCCGCTCGAGCGGAACGATCCAGCGGTTGAGCAGCGCCTCCGGGCTCACCAATTGCCGGCCGAAATCGTCGATGGTGAAGATGCCGCCCAACGCCTTCACATGCAGCGGCGCCTCGTAGAATTTCGCCAGCGTGTTGAAGGAGAGGTCGAGCATCTCGAGGGTGAGTTCGCCGCCGGCCACGATGAAGGGCCGCTTGCAGGCCACCCAGCGCCGGTCGAAATCGTCGCGGCGGAGCGCCGGGATGCGGCTCACCGGCGCATCGCCCTGGCTTTGCGCGATGGGCTCGTGCATGCCCGGATCGAACACCTTGATGATCTGGCCTTCGACCTCGAAACAGTACGGGATGTAGACCACGCTGCGGAACATGTTTCCGATGCGCTCGGCCACGCTCGTCTTGCCGTTGCCAGGCGGACCGTAGAGCAGAATCGACTTGCCGGAATTGATTGCCGGTCCCACCTGGCGGATGAACGAGTCCGAAATGATGAGATCGGCGAACGCGCCGGCGATCTCTTCGCGATCCACCCGTTCGTTGGTGATGCGTTGGCGCATGATGCGCTCGCGGTAATCGTCGAGCGTGATCGGCGCGGGTCCGACATACGCGTTCTGCGACAAGGCGTCGGTCGCCCATGCCTTGCCCTTGTCGGTCAGCGCGAAACGCAACTCGGCCGTCACGCGCACGCCGGAGGAACCGAGCACCTCGATCCACTTGCGCTCCTGCGCCTGCTCCAGCACGAGCTGCACGACGCGGTTCGGCAGCTTCAGGGTTTCGGCGACGGCGGAAGGGGTCTCGGCGCCGCCCGCATACATCGCCTTCATCGCGAGGCTGAGGAGGTCGCTGACCGACAGGCCGGTTTCCTCGATGGTTGAGGGCGGCGAAGGTGCTGCCTCCATCACCGCATCGAGATCGGAAGATTTGAGCTTGCCGAAAGCGACCAGAATGTCGCCAAGACGGCCGCCCTGCGTCCGCTGGTACTCCATGGCCGTGGCGACATCGTCGTTCGTGACGAGGCCGTGGGCCACCAGAATATCGCCAAGACGCATGCCGTGACCCCTCGTGAATCCTATCGAATGTTACGAAACGCAGGCGCCGAGCCGGCGTGCGCAGCTCCAAGTCTGTCGATCATGGCAATCGGGCCTTAATGTCCCGTTGAGGAATCCCGGACTGCGGCGGGAAAGGCCTCGGCTAGTGCAGAACCGAAAGCTCGGCCTTCTCGGCCGATGTTAAATAAAGTGTTGCCGCCACCGCGAACTGGCGCCTCGCCTCGTCCTTGCGGCCGGACCACCACAGTGCCTCGCCCCATTTGAGGTGGAGACGTCCCCAGTTCGGCGCGTACTTATTGGCTTCCTCGAATTTGGCGAGCGCCAGGTCGGACCGGTTCTTGGCGATCAGCGCCTCGCCCCAATATTCCAAGGGATCGGCAAAGTGCGGGCCCTTGTTGTGCGCGATTTCGAATTTCGCAATGGCGCCGTCGAGATCACCCTTTTTCAGCAACCCCTCGCCCCAGGCTTCGTAACCGAACGGCGTGTTTGGCGCATCGCGCGCGGCCCGTGCAAACCAGAACTCGGCCGCGCCCCATTTTCCCTCTGCCGACTTCAATTGGCCGCGTGTGCGCATGCAAAGATCGTTGTCGGCCGGACAGTCGGACAGCAACGACTCGGCTGCCGCGAAATCACCAAGCTCAAGTTTGGCGCGCGCCACAATCGGTCTTTCGAGTTCGCCGATGAAGAACTCTCCGGCTGGGCCCATCGATTTGAGCAATGCCGTCTCGCGATTCTGCAAGGCCGCAATCTCTTTCCAATTCTCGAGCGACGTGTCGGCGATCTGGAGCGTCCCGATCCGATTCAGCAGCACCTGCGGATTGGTCGACGGAGACAACCCGACGTAGCTCCGCCGGGCGCACGACCCATCGTGCATGCCGGCGCAAATCTGCACGATCTGCACGCGCACACCCTCTTCCAATGCAGCAATGCCGGGTTTGGCCAGCAGGCTGCGCGCAAACGACAGGGCCCCGCGATAGTCTCCAAGACCGCTGGCCAGACTCATCTTGTTGTTCGAAAACTGGGCGGCGAAGTCGGCCGCGCCCATACTGGTGTCGCCAGACTTTGCACGCTCGACGAATTCCTGGAGAACGGCCACCGCCGCATCGTCGTGCTGCAGGTTTCCCTCGTAACCGGCCAGATTGCCGTATGCGAGCAGCAAGTCGGGCCGTTCGGCAATCGTGCGCGAAACGATGACCTTCGCCTCTCGTATTTTTCCACTCTGCTGCAGATCGTTGGCGAGGCCGATGTACGCCCAGCCTCGTTCCAGCGGTGGCCCATCCGCGATCAGCTGATTGAAAACGGCGCGCGATTCGTTGGCGCGGCCGTGCTCGCCGAGATACACGGCATAGCGATAGGGCTGTGTGGCGCGATAGACCGACTCCGCTGCCTGCTCAATCAGTTTGTCGAAATCGGCCTCGCTGCCGCTGAACGTCGGACTCACGCTGCCGCCGGCGCGCGCGGTCACCGAAATGCCCGACGCCGTGCGATACACATTTCCGGAGATGCGCGTCTCGTGGCCGAGCCAGGAGCGCAAATAGCGGTTTAGATCCCCGATCGATACGCCGGTGTTGGGGATCTGCACCTTGATGTCGTCGCCCCAATTGTTCGCGTAACTCGAAGAAGCGCGGTTGGACTGGGTCTGCGCCTGGAAGGCCTGCAACCGGTCGAGAATCTTGCTGGCGATGACTTCGCCGGTCAGTCCCTTGGCGGTGAAATCCGGCGGCACGGAAAACGCTTCGATCACCAATCCGTCCGAGCGCGCCGCGCTCCAGACGGCCGCGCAGAGACCGCCGAAGATCGCCAGAACAACCAGGAGGCCGACAATGTACATCACGCCGCGCATCTGGTCGTTGAAGCGGCGCCATTTGAGATGCGACAACTCGAAGGCGTTCTGCTCGATCAGATTTTCCTTTTGCAATCGGGCGAGCTCGGTCTGCTCGTCCAGATAGGCGTCGGCCCGCGCGCGGCTCGCCGCATGCAGCGCCATCGCTTCGGCGGCAGAAGGGGAATGCGGAGAGACGCGACCGATCTCGTCGTCGTTGTCGTCAGCCATGCTTGATCCACGGCTTGACCGGGCGCTTGTCGAACGGCGCGCCCGCGACCGAATCTCCCCCGCCCGAAATCTGTTCCTGCACCCCGCGCCCCCAGCGCTCAGCATGCGGATCATCGGGCATTTGGTTCGCAGCGCAACCCGAATTCCGCGACACGCGACCACATCGCAGGTTGACAAAAATCAAGGCTCGCAACGCGTGGCTTTCGGATGCTGTTCACGACGAAATCTGGAGGCGGTGATGTCCGGGGCAAACGAGGCTTACTTGATCATGGTGGGCGGAGCGCTGGCGGCGTTCGCCCTGATTCTTGCCTACGCGAGCATTCGCGCCGGCTGAGAACAGGCACGGCCGGTCGTTACCGCAGACAAGCGGTGTTCAAGCTGGCCTGATATTTATACAATTGAAAGATGTTAAATCTCACAATTCACATTGTAAGAGTGTTGTCTATTGATTTCTACGGGTGGGATTGCGACTTTCTCTCTATGGCGAAGGTCCAGACCCCGCAAATGCTGACGGCAAACCGGCTCGTGACCGGCGAAGTGGTCTATTGGGCACGTGGAATCTGGATCGGGTCGCTGACCGCAGCGGAGGTGTTCGCCGACGGCCGGCAGGCTGAAGCGGCGCTCGACCAGGCCAAGCTTTCGGTAGCCGACCGCACAGTCGTGAACCCCTACCTCTTCCCGGTGCGCGCCGAGGACGGGCACATCCGGCCGCTGGAAGAGCGCGAGATCATCCGCGCCGCAGGACCGACGGTACGGTCCGATCTCGGCAGGCCAACCGCCCATGTATAGGTATGACGAGTTCGACGCGGCCTTCGTGCGCGAACGGGTGGAGCAGTTCCGCTACCAGGTTGCGCGGCGGCTTTCCGGCGAGCTGACGGAAGAGGAGTTCAAGCCGCTCCGTCTGATGAACGGACTCTATCTCCAGCTGCACGCCTACATGCTGCGCATCGCCGTGCCCTACGGCACGCTGTCGCCGCGCCAGCTGCGCATGCTGGCCACCATCGCGCGGAAGTACGACAAGGGCTACGGCCATTTCACCACGCGGCAGAACATCCAGTTCAACTGGATCAAGCTTGGCGATGTGCCTGATGTGCTGGCCGATCTCGCCACCGTCGAGATGCATGCCCTGCAGACAAGCGGCAATTGCATCCGAAACGTCACCGCCGATCATTTCGCCGGGGCCGCGGCCGACGAGATCGAAGATCCACGAATCCTGGCCGAGATCATCCGCCAGTGGTCGACCCTGCATCCCGAGTTCAGCTACCTGCCGCGCAAGTTCAAGATCGCAGTGAGCGGTTCGGCGCAGGACCGTGCCGCCATCCGCTTCCACGACATGGCGGTGGAGATCGTGAAGAACGAGGCGGGCGAGATTGGATGCCGCGTGTTCGTCGGCGGCGGCATGGGCCGCACGCCTTACGTTGGACAGGTGATCGGCGAGTTCGTGCCGCGCGAGGACATCCTCGCATTCCTCGAAGCGGTGATGCGCGTCTACAACGAGGAAGGCCGCCGCGACAACATTTACAAGGCGCGCATCAAGATCCTGGTGAATGCCGTCGGCATCGAGGAGATGCGGGCGCGCGTGATGTGCGAGTTCGCGGAGATCAAGGCTGGCGGAACGCTGCAATTGCCGGCGGACGAAGTGGCGCGCATCGCGGCCTATTTCGCACCGCCAGACTTCGAAACGCTGCCGGATGTCTCGAACCAATTCGAAGCGGCGCGCCATGCCGATCCGGACTTCGATCTGTGGGCCGCGCACAACCTGTCGCGCCATCGCGCGTCCGGCTACGCCATTGCCACGATTTCGCTGAAACCCATCGGCGGGATTCCCGGCGACGCAACCGCGCAACAGATGGATGCGCTGGCCGATCTGATGGACGAGTTCGGACTGGCGGAGATCCGCGTCAGCCACGAGCAGAACCTCGTTCTGCCGCATGTGAAGAAGCGCGACCTGCCGGCGATCTTCGCGCGCTTGAAATCGCTCGGCCTCTGCACACCGAATGCCGGTCTCGTCACCGACATCATCGCCTGCCCCA
>DATIYG010000329.1:0-2319 GCA_035517755.1 Rhizomicrobium sp.
ACGGAAGGGATTGTCCTGTCCGCCATCGCGAATCGCTGACGGCGACAATCTTGCTGAATCAAGTGCCGTCCGCGCACGGCTATTGCTGTGTGACATTCCATTTGGAAACCCAATTTCGGGCCGCCGGGACTATGGTCCCCGGCCTGCACGAAGCGGGAAGACTTCGGCCAACAAGGGAGCTTAAGCATGAGCGTTTTCGAGGCCCGGGATTTCGATCATCACGAATCCGTCTCGTTTTTCGACGACAAGCGAACCGGCCTCAAGGCGATCATCGCCATTCACTCCACCGCGCTCGGACCGGCCTGCGGCGGCACCCGCATGTATCCCTACGCCAATGGCAATGCCGCGCTGACCGATGTGCTGCGGCTGTCGCGCGGCATGAGCTACAAAAGCGCCATTGCCAATCTGCCGCTCGGCGGCGGCAAGGCCGTCGTTCTCGGCAATCCGTCCACCGACAAGACCGAAGGGATGCTGCTTGCCTATGCCGATGCGGTGAACACGCTCGGCGGCCGCTACATTACGGCGATGGATGTCGGCATGGGACCGGCCGACATGCCGATCATCGCGCGCGGCACCAGACATGTCGCCGGCTTCGATCAGCCGGGAAAGACGGGCGGCGACTCCGGCCCACTGACGGCGCTTGGCGTTTTCGTCGGTCTCAAGGCGGCCGTGAAGCATCGCTTCGGTGCGGACACGACCAAGGGCCTGACCGTCGCCATCCAGGGACTCGGCAAAGTCGGCTCCGGCCTAGCCAAGCACCTGCATGCGGAGGGCGCAAAGCTGATCGTCGCCGACGTGAATGCGGACGCGGTGAAGCGCGTGGTGGATGCATTCGGCGCCAAGGCGCTCGACCCGGAGGCCGTCGTCATGGCGGACTGCGATGTGCTGTCGCCCAACGCGCTCGGTTCGGTGATCAACGACGACACGATTTCCGGACTCCGTGCGAAGATCGTGGCCGGCGGCGCCAACAACCAGCTGGCGCGCGACGAGCATGGCGCTGCGCTCAAGCAGCGCGGCATCCTCTACGCGCCGGACTATGTGATCAACGGCGGCGGCATCATCCGCGTTGCCGGGCAGATTTTCGACTGGGCAGACGACCAGATCGAGAGGCGCGTGATCGCCATCGGCGACACGCTGGCGCAGATCTTCCGCCGCGCCGATGCGGAGAACCGCAGCACCAATGCGATCGCCGACCGCATCGCGGAAGAACGAATGGCCGCCGCCAAGGCGGCGCCGCTCAAGGCCGCGGAGTAGAGCAATCTCTCAGTGCAGGATGTGCGTGCCGAAGACGTGCGGCCACAGTCCCACCACGCCGATGAAGATCAGGTAGATCGCGACCAGGTAGTTGAGCAGCCGCGGCAGGAACAGGATCAGGATTCCGAACACCAGCGCGACCAGCGGCTGAAGCACGAGAATATCGACGGTCGTCATTGCAAATGCCTCGTGAGGAGCATCGCAATAACGCAAAGTGCGGCGGATGGTGGCCGTAAGGCCGGGATCACTTCTTCTTTTTGACCTGACGCGGCTTGCAGGCATCGGGCGTCGGCGTTTCGCGATGCTTCGGCGCACCGATCAGGCGCTTGCCGCCCACGAAGGCCGGCGGATCGCTGGCCGGGAAGCTCTCCTCGACTTCCTCGTCAATCTTGCGGCTGCTGGGCTTGGCGCTTGGTTTCCGTTTCGCGGTAGGCATTGGGCGCTCCCTCTGCTGACGGAACAACGGACCGGCTGACCCGTGGGTTCCGAACACAAATCAGGCACGAGCTTGCGCTCCCGCTGGCTTGCCAGGCGTAGCTCGCGGATACAGCCCAGGCTTCGCCCGTTCGGGCTACGCCGGGCAGGCTTCTCACGCTGTCGCGTGCGAAGCCTGGTGCCGGAGGTGAGAATCGAACTCACGACCTACCCCTTACCAAGGGGTTGCGCTACCACTACGCTACTCCGGCATCCGGGGCGAAAACTCCGGCCGGGGGTGCCTATAGCCCAGGGTCACAGCAAGGAAAAGGGCATCCGGAATGGCCAGTGCAGAGCAGAAGGAGCGGCTAGCCGCCGCACTGAAGGCCAACCTCAAACGGCGAAAAGCCCGAACGCGGGCGCTCGCGGATGCCAAGCAGTCAGATAATCGAGCGGGGCGCTCCGCAGCGCCCTCGGATGGCCCTCAGGAAGCCGCAAAGCGGCGCTAACACTATCGGCGAAAATCGTGACTTCGCGCGGGCCGGCGCGTTAGAAGCAGGCAACAACTCCCAGAGGGGATATGGACCGTATTCGCATCCGGGGTAATGGCCCCTTGTCCGGCACAATTCCCATCAGCGGCGCCAAGAACGC
>DATIYG010000330.1:0-13979 GCA_035517755.1 Rhizomicrobium sp.
CTCACCGTGATGTTCGTCTCAGGGAAAAGCATGTGGGTGGAAGACTGCAAGACTCGCGCGGCCACGACAGCCGTCGCCAGCGCGCCCAAATGCGCCGGTGTAACGTGCGCAGCGGCTGCCGTGAGCACGATCGCAGCGAACACCGGCAGGTTCTCGATGCAGTTGGCATGGGCGCGAACGGCCCGGCGGTAGGCGGTGCTGCCATGGGGCGTGTCGCCTGGAAAGCTGGCGATCGAGGCCTTGCCGCTCAGAATCAGCGACCAGCGATAGATGCCGACGCCCACGAGCAGGACGAAGACTGTCCAGCCCGCGAAGCCCAGCAGCATCCAGAGAGATAACGTCATGTCGACTTCCGATCGCGGCAGGTTTGTGTCGGGCGCGAGAAGGCGGCGGGAGGCAAGCCCGCCGCCCTCTTGCACGCAATCAATCGACGACAACCAGCGTGGGCTTGAGCGCCACGGGCTTTGCAAGGTTGTGGAAGTTGGGAGACGTCGCCATCACCGCCTTGTGGATCTCGGTGAACTGCTCCTTCGTCGCGTTGCCCTTGATGCGCACCGTGTAGCGCAGGCTTTCGTAACCCGGCGCCACGGCGGGATCGAGTCCGAGGAAGCCGCGCAGGTCGATGTCTCCCGTGGTTTCAATCTCGAGCGTTTCGAGCGAGATGCCACGAATCGCGCACTGCGCCACGTAGCCGACGGTCATGCAGGCGTTCAACGCGGCGAGAAGATACTCCTGCGGGTTGGCCTTGGTGTTGGTGCCGCCGATCTCCAGCGGCTCATCCGCCTCGAGGGTGAAGCGGCGGTCGACGCGCGTGCCGCCGATGACGAACCCTGTGACTTCCGATCGGCTGCGGGTCTGGCCCGCCCAGCTGGTGGCGACATGCCACGTGGTCATGCCCTTCGCCGGGTTCGCGGTGACGTCGGCGACCAGGGCCATGATGTCGTCGACATTGATGCCGTTGACGATCTTCGGCTTCGGCATGTTGGTAACTGCATTCATTGTTCGATTTCCTTTTTCGATTGGGGTTGACTTAATGCAGGCCGGCGAGCGCCGCCTGGATGCGCCCGCGCTGTGCTTCCGTGGTGAGCATCGTGAGGACCTTGCCGAACGCCGGAAGCGCTGCGCCGGAATGGATGTATTGCCAGCGATACGCCTTCAGGAACGCGGCACGGATCGCGGCGGATTCCTCCGCTGCAATTTTGCGCGCCACATTGGCGACGAAATAGGATCCGTCCGAAGCAGCCTGGGCCTGGAGGATGCCGTCGACCGCGCCGACCAGCTCGATGAACTCGTCGACCGCACGGTCGCGCTGTTCCGGCGACAGGGTGGTGTCGCAACGCATCCACTCCATCTCATCGAGCTGGGCGTGCTGGCTCTCCTCTTTCCAGTGAAAGAGAAACACGTCCTTGAACAGCTTCGACAGCGCTGCGTCCGGTTCGATGCTCTGGCGATAATGCAGCTGGGTGAAGAGCTCGATATCCAGTGTCAGCGCCAGCACGGCCCAGGTGCTCTTGCCGAGCACCGCCGTCGCGACAACGTTGGGATCGATGTCGAAGCGATAGCCGGGCGGGAGCGTGGCGGCGATCATCGCGCCGATGCGGCGGAACAGCTCCTGGTGCTTGAGTTCTTCGTCACTGAAGCGGACCAGCGCTTCCAGCGCCGTCTGGTCACCCAGCCAGTGATCGCGGCTGATCTCCAGCATCTTGGCGTTGATGAAGCGCTCCACCAGACCAAAAATATGAGCGTAGGTGAGGCCCTGGATCTGGCTGACGAAACGCTTTTCGTCTTCGCTAAGCGTCGTGAAGCCATCGATCAGGGTGAGGCCGTCCGGCAGGTATTTCTCGGACCGGTCGAAGCTTCTGCCGCGGATGACATCGGCGTCGATATCCCAGCGCACGGCCTTCGACGCCTTGATGCAGCGCTCATACCTGGCGTGGGATGCAAGGGGGGACATGTCATTCATCGTCTAAAACCTCTTCAAATGGGTGGCACGCCACGTTCGTGGTGTGGGCTGGCCGATTGGCCTTGCGATGGGCGTCATCTATGTTCGGAGGTCTGGTCCGGCCATGACCGGGCTGCCGGGAGATGTGATCCAAACGCCGCGTCGGGAGCAGAGCGGCAGGGGACCCAAAGCATGGATGCGTTATCGGACATGCTGCGCGTGGCGCACATAACAGCCGGCGTGTTTCTGCATGCCGAATTCACAGCGCCGTGGTGCATGTCGGGGCGGCTCAGCCCCGAGCGGTGCTGTCCGCTCCTCGGTCCGACCGCGCACCTGATCCACTATCACTATATCGTCGAGGGAGAATTGAGCCTTCGCGTCGTCGATGAAGACGAGGAGGTTCTTCTTGGACCGGGCGATCTCGTATTGCTGCCCCGGAACGAAATGCACCTGATGGGCAGCGACCTTCGCATGACCCCCACCATGGGAAGCGATCTCATCCAGCCTGGTGTTGACGGTGGTCTGTTCACGATCTGCCACGGCGGCGGCGGCGACGTCACGCGGATGGTGTGCGGCTTCCTGGGATCCGACAGCACGGCGCTGAACCCGCTGATAACGACGCTGCCATCCGTCATTCGGTTGAAGGCCGGAGAGAGTGGCGACAACGCCTGGGTCCAGTCGACCTTCCAGTTCGCAGCCGACGAAATCGCCAAAGGACGACCCGGCTCGGAAACGGTACTGGCGAAATTGTCCGAGCTCCTGTTCGTGGAGTCGGTGCGCCGGTATGCCGAGACGTTGTCCGAAGGACAGACGGGCTGGCTTGCAGGTCTGCGCGATCCTTATGTCGGTCGGGCCCTGGCACTGTTTCATCACGACGTCCGCCGCTCGTGGACGCATGATGAGTTGAGCCGCGAAGTGGGTTTGTCGCGTTCGGCTCTTGCCGACCGCTTTGCGCGGCTGCTTGGCACGGCACCGATGCAGTACCTCGCGAACTGGCGGATGCAGGTTGCCGCCCAGAAGCTGCGCGACAGCACGGCATCGCTCGCCCAAATCGCCGATGGCGTCGGCTACAATTCAGAGGCCGCGTTTTCACACGCATTCAAGAAGAGCTTCGGTACAGCGCCCGGAACATGGCGCCGGTCGCCGTCCGGCGCCCAGACCGCTTGAGGCCGAAGGCCGCACCGACATGGGCGAGAAGGTCATTGGCCGGTCTTTGTGATTGCGTCGAGCCGCCGTGTGAGTAGGGTCCTGCCCATGGACGATCGGCTTCACATCATCGGCGGCGGGCTCGCAGGCAGCGAAGCAGCATGGCAAGCCGCCAACACAGGCGCGCACGTCGTGCTGCATGAGATGCGGCCGGTTCGTGGCACGGACGCGCACCAGACGGATCGCCTCAGTGAACTCGTCTGCTCCAACTCGCTGCGCTCCGACGATTGGGAGAACAATGCTGTCGGCCTGCTGCACGAGGAGATGCGGCGCTGCGGCTCGCTGATCCTGCGCGCGGCCGACTTGCACAAGCTTCCGGCGGGCGGCGCACTGGCCGTGGACCGCGATGGCTTTGCCGCTGAGATCACCGGCGCCATCGAAAACCATCCGAACATCGAAATCCGGCGCGAGGAGATTGCCGGATTGCCCCCGGAGGATTGGTCCTCCGTCATCATCGCCACCGGCCCCCTCACTGCGCCGGCGCTGGCGGAAGCGATCCGTGCCAAGACCGGCCAGGAGTCCTTGTCATTCTTCGATGCCATCGCACCCATCGTGCACCACGAGTCGATCGACATGGGCATCGCCTGGATGCAATCGCGCTACGACAAGGGCGATGGCGCTGACTACATCAATTGCCCGCTCGACGAGCCGCGGTACCGGACCTTCATCGATGCGCTACTCGCCGGCGACAAAACCGAATTCAAGGAGTGGGAAACATCCACGCCCTATTTCGAAGGTTGTCTCCCCATCGAGGTCATGGCGTCGCGTGGGATCGACACGCTGCGCTTCGGTCCGATGAAACCGGTCGGCCTCTCCGATCCACGCACAGGTAGGCGGCCCTATGCCGTCGTGCAGCTCCGGCAGGACAATGCGCTGGGTAGCTTGTGGAACATGGTCGGCTTTCAGACCAAGCTGAAGCATGGCGAGCAGATACGCATCTTCCGCATGATCCCGGGACTTGAGCACGCGAACTTCGCGCGGCTTGGCGGTCTGCACCGTAACACCTTCATCAATTCGCCGCGGCTGCTGGACGAAGCGCTGCGGCTGAAGGCCGAACCGCGCATCCGCTTCGCCGGACAGATCACCGGCGTGGAAGGCTATGTGGAAAGCGCCGCCATCGGATTGCTGGCCGGGCGTTTCGCGGCAGGCGAATTGCGCAGCGAAACCATTGCGTCGCCGCCCACGACAACTGCGCTGGGCGCGCTGCTCGCGCACATCACGCGCGGCGCGGACGCGAAGACCTTCCAGCCCATGAACGTGAATTTCGGACTATTTCCCGAGCTTGCCGGATCACGCGGGCGAGACCGCAAGAAGGCGATGGCGCATCGGGCGCTTGCCGATCTCGATGTGTGGCTCGGCAACGCGCGCGCCGCAGCGGAATAGTCAGAGCCGACCGCGAGCGGCGCTCCACAGCATCGCGAGTTGTTTGCGGTGGAGCGCCACGTCCGCCCTCGGATCGCGAAGATACAGCGGCACGAGTGCTGCCGGCAGGAACGCGGCCATCGTCTCGCGCGGAATGCGCTGCTGGCGGGCCTGATCGAAATGCGCACGCGCATCGTGTCGCGCCGTTTCGATGTTTGGCAGAAATCGCTTGCCGCGTGACGTATGATGCGCCTCCGACCTCAACAATCCTGCCAGTCCGTAGGCAAGCCCCGCGTCGTGAGCCAAAACATCGAGCGAATCGCCGCCATCCAGCGCACGTGCCGTCAGCCGCATAAGATTGGCTGACGTCGCATCGAGGTAAAGATCGCGCGCGCGATCGTTGGCGAAGGGAGTGCCGCTGAAATCGGCCGCGCGGGCATCGATCATCGCGTCGAACAGGCGCTGCGGCAGATCGCATGCCTTGAAGGTTTCGGCCAGCGCCTCCAGCACGCCATGCACACGCGGTTCGCCCTTGCGCGCACCTTCGATCCCCTCGCGCCACCATTGCAGACGGATCTCGCCCATCATCGGCTCGCGCACGGCCTCGGCCACATGCGCGAGCTCGTGGTTCAAGGCGTACAGGGCGAAGAGATGGCGCCGCTTTGCCTCCGGCGCAAACAGCGCCGACAGATACCGGTCCGGATCGTGTCCGCGGACGATGGCTTCGCAGGCGAGGAACGGGTCCATGTCGATGGAGTATTCACTTCCCCCTCCCCTTGCGGGAGGGGGCAAATTCGAGCGGCGGCCTGCGCTCGAGCAGCGAAGCGGTAGCGCCGCGCAAAGCCGCGAAGAATTTGGGGGAGGGGTCTGTTCGAACCACCCCCTCCCCCAATCATTTCTCGCTGCGCTCGAAATGATTGCCCCCTCCCGCAGGGGGAGGGGGCAAGGTGCGCGAATTGCTCAAACCGCGCCGTACAGATGTGCCGTGGCGATCATGCAGAACAGCATCGGGACCGACAGCATCGTGTTGATGCGACTGAACATGCCCGCCGTCTTCGCCGCCGCGTCCTTCGCAGGCTGCGCAAGATCGGGATAGACGTTGTCGATGTTCAGCGCCTTCTGCTGGTTCGGCCAGATGATGAACCACACATTGAACCACATGATGATGGCGAGCCACACGCCGATGCCCATGTTGATATAGGCCGGATTGGTGAAGCCTTCTGCCGCATCGATGGTGATCACCGGCAGCAGATAATTTTTCAGGCTCCAGTCGTTGGACCATGCGAGCAACAGGCCGAAGATCAGCGTGAACATCGCGCCCCAGCGGAACCACCACAGTGCCGCCGGCGTGATGAATTTGCCCAGCGCCGGTTTCAGCTCGCCGGGAATTTTCGGAGCGGTCGGCGTGGAGACGAAGTTGAAATAGTAGAGCAGGCCGATCCACATGATGCCCGACAGCACATGCAGCCAGCGGAAGATGAACCGCCAGAACATGTCGGTGTCGTAGGCGATGTTCGTCCAGTAGATCAGCGAAACGAGTGCCGCCAGAACGAATGCGGCAATCACGGTGTTGCGCAGATTTGAAAAGAATGCAGCCACGGCCGATGCCTCCCCTCGGATGCGAATCCGGGGCGAGTTTAGCCTTCCGGCGTCGTTTGTTAACCCTTTTTGCGGCCCGCGGGGCTAGAGCGCCAGGGCCTTCGGGCGGCGCATCTCGAGCCAGTTCACCACCATCAGGCGGGTCACCATCACGGCCGTGAAGAACGAGGTGATGATACCGAGACCCAGGGTCACGGCGAAGCCGCGCACCGGGCCGGAGCCCAGCTGGAACAGAATCAGCGAGGCGATCAGGTGGGTCATGTTGGCGTCGATGATGGTGTTCATGGCGCGCCGGAAGCCGGTGTCGATCGAGGCCAGCATGGAGCGGCCGTTGCGCTGCTCCTCTTTTATGCGCTCATAGATCAGAACGTTGGCATCCACCGCCATGCCCATGGTGAGCACGATGCCGGCGATGCCGGGCAAGGTCAGCGTGGCGCCGAACAGCGTCAGCGCGGCGAACAGCAGGATGATATTGAACACAAGCGCGATGTCGGCGAACAGGCCGAACAGGCCGTAGCGCGCGACCATGAACAGCGCCACCAGCAACAGCCCGCCGATGGCCGAGTATTTGCCGGCGTTGATCGAGTCCTCACCCAGCGACGGGCCGACCGTGCTCTGCGACAAAACCTTGAGCGGTGCCGGCAGCGCACCGGCGCGCAGCAGGGCCGCGAGGTCGCCGGCGCTCTGGATGGTGAAGCCGCCGCCGGAGATTTCGCCGGAACCGCCAAGAATCGGCTCCCGGATGGTCGGCGCCGTGATCACCTTGTTGTCGAGGACGACCGCGAACCGGCGGTTGACGTTCTCGCGCGTCGTGTCGCCGAACTCGCGCGCGCCCACGCTGTCGAAGCGGAAAGTCACGACCGGCTCGCCGGTCTGCTGGCTGAAGGTGCCTTGCGCATCGGTCAGGCGCTCGCCGCTCACCATCACGCGACGCTCGACCACGATCGACTCGGGCGGCGCGCCCTTCTGGTGCTCGGTCATCTCGAGCAATTCGTCGCCGATGGGCACGATACCCCGCTTCGCCTGCTCGATGTTGGCGTTCTCGTCGACCAGCTGGAACGTCATCTTCGCCGTCTTGCCCAGCAGATCGATCAGACGCTTGGGATCGGACAGACCCGGCACCTGGATCAGGATGCGATCCTCGCCCTGGCGCGTGATATCGGGCTCGCGCGTGCCTAGCTGGTCGATGCGGCGGCGCACCACTTCGATCGACTGGGAGACGATCTGCTGCGATGTCTGCGTCTTGTACGCATCGGTCATCTTCATGTTGATCGTATTGTCGCCCGGCGTCGTCACCTCATAGGCCTTGGTCGACACACCGAGGAGGGAACTGGTGGCGGCCGGATTGAGGTTGTCGATGATCGTGCGCGCATCCTGGAAGCGGTTCGCATCCAGGATGCGCACGCGCACCGTGTCGCTACCGATAACGTCAATCTTATCGAACAGAATATGGGCCTTGCGCAGGGCGATGCGCAGGTCGGCATGCAGGGACTCGATCTTGTCCTTCAGCGCCTGGTCGAGTTCGACCTCCTCGAGAATGGACGAACCGCCCTGAAGGTCGAGGCCGAGCGATACGGTACTCGACGGCACCCAATGCGGCAGCCGGTCGCGCACGCTCGAAGGCAGCGCGTTCGGCAGCGCGATGATGATGCCGGCCAGCAGAATGAGGCCGATGAGGACGCGAACCCAGGTTGCGATCTGAAGCATGCGCTTTAAGCCTTCGCGTCGGAATCATTGGCCGGCACGTTTTTCGGCCGCACTTCGCTGATCGTGTTCTTCAGCACCTTGGTGTGCACGCCGTCGGCGATCTCAACCGTCACGTGCTCGTCCTCCGGCTTCACCGGCTTGGACACGGTAGCAATATGGCCGCCCGCCGTGATCACCGTGTCGCCGCGGCGCATATTGGCGATGGAACTCCGCAGTTGCTTCATCCGCTGCTGCTGCGGCCGCATCAAAAGAAAATACATGACGACGAGAACGAAGATCAGCGGGACAAAGGGGCTGGTCAGAAGGTCCTGCATTGGGCGGTCCGAAAAGGCTCCACGGCGAACATATAGGGCTCAGCCGCGCGGTTTGCGAATGGGCGGCGGACTATAGCCGGGAACCCCCGGTTTGCAACCAATGGAGCCAGCCAGACTGCGGCCGACGGTCTCTTCCCGCCCGGGCCCCGGGACAGCTAGCCTCTGCCGAAGCAGGGGTGATCGATGCCGCGAAGCTTTGTCACGCATCTCGAATGCTCGGCTACGGGCGAAAAATACGAGGCCAGCGTCCTCCACAACCTGTCTCGCGCGGGAAAGCCGCTGCTGGTTCGCTACGATCTCGCCGGCGCGAAGCGTTCGCTGACCAAGGATGCGCTGCGCGATCGCCCCGCCGAACTGTGGCGCTATCGCGAACTTCTGCCCGTGCAGCGCGAAGAGAACATCGTCAGCCTCGGCGAAGTGATGACGCCGCTGGTGCGCATCGCCAGCGACCGCGGCGAAGTGCTGATCAAGGACGAGGGCCGCCTGCCCACCGGATCGTTCAAGGCGCGCGGCGTGGCGCTCGCGGTGTCGATGGCGAAGGAACTGGGCGTCACACGCGTCGCCATGCCGACCAACGGCAACGCCGGCGCAGCGCTGGCGGCCTACGGCACGCGCGCCGGCATGCAGGTCACCGTCTTCTGTCCCGACGACACGCCGGAAGTGAATGTGCGCGAGATCGCGGCACAGGGCGCGCATGTCTATCGCGTCAACGGATTGATCGATCAATGCGGCAAGCTGGTTGGCCAGGGCAAGGAGGTCACCGGCTGGTTCGACGTGTCGACGCTCAAGGAGCCCTACCGCATCGAAGGCAAGAAGACGATGGGCTTCGAGCTGGCCGAACAATTGGGCTGGGACGTGCCCGACGTCATCTTCTATCCCACCGGCGGCGGCACCGGGCTCATCGGCATGTGGAAAGCATTTGACGAGCTCGAGGCCATCGGCTTCATCGGATCAAGACGGCCGCGCATGGTGGCGGTGCAGGCCGCGGGCTGCGCGCCGATGGTGCGCGCGTTCGAAGCCGGCGAAACACACGCGGCGCGCTGGGAGAATGCGCACACCATCGCGTCCGGCATCCGCGTGCCGGCAGCCATCGGCGATTTCCTTATCCTGGCAGCGGTACGAGAGAGCAAAGGCTATGCGCTTGCCGTGACCGATGAAGAGATCGGGCAGAGCCTGCACGATGTCGCCCATCGCGACGGATTCCTGCAGTGTCCGGAAGGAGCGGCTACGCACGCGGCCTATGTGAAGTCGTTGCGCGAGGGCCGCATTGGCGCGAACGACCGCGTCGTGCTGTTCAATTGCGCGAGCGGGCTGAAATACCCCCTGCCTCCGGCCGAGAACCGCCTCGACCTCAACGGCAAGATCGACTTCGCCGCGTTATGACGGACGCGCCGGGCCGCGGCCAGCTCCTGCGCCTTCTGGGCCTCGGGTTCGGCATCGCGGTGGCCGTCGGCGAAATGATCGGCTCCGGTATCCTGCGCACGCCGAGCCTGATTGCGGCGGAAGTGGGCACAGCCGGATTGATCCTCGCACTGTGGGCGTTCGGCGCAATTCACGCATCGCTTCAGGCCAATGTGCTGGCCGAGCTCGGCACCATGCTGCCGCGTGTGGGCGGACAATATGTGTTCGTGCGCCGCGCCTTCGGCAACGCCACGGGATTGTTCGTCGGCTGGGCCATGTGGGGCGCGCACATGGCGGGCCTTGCGGCATCTTCCATCGCGTTTGCCGATTTCGCCGCGCCGCTGCTTCCTGGGATCGCGAACCACCGGGCCGGACTCGCCGTGGCCGTGCAGATCGTGCTGTACGGAACCAACGTCGCAGGACTGCGTGCCGGTCGCGCCATGCAGATGGGCACGAGCCTGCTCAAATCGGCGCTGCTTCTCGCCTTCGCCGCGGCGGCATTCTGGCTGACACCGAACCTTACGCCGCCGATCGACCATCACACGGCGACAGGCGTGCTGGCGATTGCCGCCGCCTATCAACTGATCCGCGGTGCCTACAATGGCTGGCATGCGCCGGTCTATTTCGCGGAGGAGAATTTGACGCCGGCGCGTAGCATTCCGGCGGCGCTGTTTCTCGGCATTGTGGCGACGGGCGGGCTTTATCTGCTGGTGAACATCGCATTGCTGCACGCACTCGGACCGGCAGGCGTGGCGGCCAACGCGCTTCCCTATCGCATGGTGCTGGATCGGATGGCCGGAGGCGGCGCATCGCTGCTCTTCGCCATCGGCGCCATGATCACGGTGGCAAGCTGCGCCAATGCCAACATCATGATGGCGCCCCGCATCCTGTTCGCCCTGTCGCGCGATGGCCTGCTGCCCGATGCGTTGGAGGCGGTCAACCGCGGCGGGAGTCCGTATGTCGCATTCCTGTTGAGCGCGATTGTTTCGCTGGCATTGGCGCTGTCCGGCGGATTTGTTCTCGCCTTCGGGCTCATTGCCATCCTGGTGACTTTGGCGAGCCTCATCACCGAGATCGCGTTCTTCGCTCTGCGCCGCCGCGAGCCGGATTTGCCGCGGCCCTATCGCGCGAAGCTCAGTCCACTTCTGCCGGCGCTTGCGATCGTTCTGGATGCCGGCCTGCTGGCGCTTTTCGCGATGGCGGATGTTCGTGGCGCCATCATCGCGGCCGGATTGTGCGTTCTATGCGTACCGCTCGCCGTTATGGCAAAGCGGTTGCCGACGCGCTAGGTCAGCTTTCGCGCGAGGCCATCAGCAGCGGCTTGGGATCGATGGGCTTCACGCCGTCGCGGATCTCGAAATGCACCTGCGGGCTGGAGACGTCGCCGGTCGAACCGGCATAGCCAATCACCTGACCTTTGCCGACACGATCGCCGCGCGCCACCGCAATGCTCGATGCATGCGCGTAAGCTGTCGTGTAGCCATTGTCGTGCTTGATCAGCACGAGATTGCCGTAACCCTTGAGCTCGTTTCCGGCATAGATAACGGTGCCCGCCGCCGCGGCGTGGATGGGATCGCCAGCGCGCGCCGAGATGTTGATGCCGTCATTCTTCGTGCCATCGATTCCGCCGCCGAAACCGAGGATGATCCGGCCTTCCACCGGCCATTCGAAATCGCCGGCCGATGCATACACAGCGTTGTCGGAGTCATGCGCCGGTTCCTGAGCAGGTGCGGGACGCGACGGCTTCACATGCACCGGCGCAATCGTGCGCACCGTCACCGGCTTGATCGGCGCACCGGGCGTATTCCACGAAGCATAGCGCGGCGCTTCCGATTCCTTCATCACCGCGACACGCGTGGCATGCGAGCCGGCAGGCACCCGCAACGTCTCGCCGGCATAGATGGGGTCGCCGTCGGACAGGCCGTTCATCCGCGCCAGCGTGCCGGTGGAAACCGAATAGCGCTGCGCAATCTCGGAAACCGTGTCGCCCTTGTGCACGACGACGGTCAGATAGGTCGATGACACGCGAGGGGCGTCATCGGCCAGTTCGATCGGTCCGGCGCATCCGCCGGCCATCGCGGCCACCAGCAGCGCCACACCGAGAAATCCCCGGGCCTCAGCCCTTCCGCTCTTTCTCATCCGAACCTGCCTTCGGGATGCCCGGCAACATCGGCACGAACACCACGGGGATGAGCGACTGCCGCTCCGTCCCCTTCTCCGTTCGGATAATCTTCACCAAGTCTTGCGAAATACTTTCCACGGGGAAGTTTTTGCCCACCGGGGCGATGAGAATTCCCCCGGGCTTTAACTGTTCGATAAGACTTTGCGGGATTTCGGGCACTGCGGCCGTCAGCAGGATACGGTCGAACGGGGCCTGTTCCGGCCATCCCTGGTAGCCGTCGCCGTGGCGCGTCACGATGTTGTGGAGCTTCAGCGCCTTGAACCGTTCCTCGGCCTGGCGGAGCAGCGGCTTGTGCCGCTCGATCGTGTAGAGCATGCGGCACAGTTGCGCGAGCACCGCCGCCTGATAGCCGGAGCCAGTGCCGATCTCGAGCACGCGATGGTTCGGCTGCACGTCCAGCTGCTCAGCGGAATAGGCGACGATATAGGGCTGGCTGATGGTCTGGCCGCAGGCAATGGGCAACGCGGTGTTCGCGTAGGCGCTGGATTCGAACGGTTCATCGACGAACATTTCGCGCGGGGTGCGCTCGACTGCGGACAGAACGCGTTGATCGAGGATGCCCTGCTTGCGCAGGGCCATGATGAGCGAGATCGCACGCGTGTCGGTCATGGGTGTCTTATAGTGATATCTCGTGCAACCCGAAACAAACCGATTGAAAATAGTACGCACACCTCCGCTGCGCTTCGGTGCGCCCGGTGATGACGAAATGAAGGATGAGGATAAACCTTCAGCTGCTGCCGGGGCCGGGCTGCGATGCGAATCGAATCGGTTTTCTTCGCATCGTTCTGGATCACAAGGACCTCAGGTGACGCGCGGCGTCGTGGGCAGGCTGGTATCGAGCGACGTCTTCAGGCGTTGCAGGACCTTGAACTCGGTCAGGTTCAGGTGCAGCGGGGTGATCGAAATGCGCTTCTCGTAGATCGCGCGCAGGTCGGTGCCTTTGTTGGGGTTGGAGCGCACCCGCTTGAAGCCGATCCAGTAATAAGGATTGCGCCGCATGTCGACCCGCCGCTCCATCGCCGCGGTCTGCATGTCGCGCTTGCCCTGCTCGGTGACTTCGAGCCCGGTGACATCCTCAGGCTCGCAATCCGGGAAGTTGACGTTCATCAGCACTTCCTGCGGCTCCGGCCAGCCTGACTCCACAAGCTTGGCGATAACCGCAGGCCCATGCGTCGCGCCGCAGTGCCAGCGGATCTTGTAGCCTTCTTCGAAGCCATAGGATTGCGACAGCGCGATCGAGCGGATGCCGAGCGACGTTCCTTCCATCGCGCCGGCGATGGTGCCCGAATAGGTGACATCGTCGGCGAGGTTGGAGCCGCGATTGACTCCGGACAGCACGAGATCGGGCTGCCGGTCCTTCAGCACTTCCGCCACGCCCATCATGACGCAATCGGTCGGCGTGCCGGTGACGGCGAATTTCTTCTCGCCCACTTTGCGCAGGCGCAGCGGCAGGGACAGTGTCAGCGAATGCGACGCCCCGGACTGTTCGGTTTCCGGCGCCACCACCCACACATCGTCAGTCAGCGCGCGGGCCATGTTCTCGGCCACCACAAGGCCGGGCGAATGAATGCCATCGTCGTTGGTGATGAGGATGCGAAGAGGTTGTTTGGGCATTGGCCTAGGGTTTCTCGATCTTCTGCAACCCGCCCATGTAGGGCTTCAACGCATCCGGGATGGCGATCGAGCCGTCCGCGTCCTGATAATTTTCCAGGATGGCGATAAGCGTGCGGCCCACCGCAAGGCCGGAGCCGTTCAGGGTGTGCACGAAGCGCGTGCCCTTCTCGTCCTTGGGACGATAGCGCGCGTTCATGCGGCGGGCCTGGAAGTCGCCGCAGTTGGAGCAGGACGAGATTTCGCGGAAGCGATTCTGTCCCGGCAGCCAGACTTCGATGTCGTAGGTCTTCTTCGCCGAGAAGCCCATGTCCCCGGCGCACAAGGTGACGACGCGGTGATGCAGATTGAGGCGCTTCAGCACAGCTTGCGCACAGTCCGTCATCCGCTCGTGCTCGGATTCCGATTGTTCCGGCGCGGTGATGGAGACGAGCTCCACCTTGGAGAACTGGTGCTGGCGGATCATGCCGCGCGTGTCCTTGCCGGCCGCACCCGCTTCGGCGCGGAAGCACGGCGTCCACGCCGTGTAGCGGCGCGGCAGCGAGCCTTCCTCGAGGATTTCCTCGCGCACGTAATTGGTCAGGGACACTTCGGCGGTGGGGATGAGCCAAAGAGTCTCGAAAACTTTAGTATCAGAAACGACTTCTTTCACCCA
>DATIYG010000331.1:0-4540 GCA_035517755.1 Rhizomicrobium sp.
CGCCCCGGCAGCCGTCCGCGATCAGGTGTTCGGCTCGGCCACGCTCACGATTTCGCGAGAGGTGGGCCGAGAGGCTAGGGAACCGGCAAGGCCCTCCCAACGTAAACGGTAGGATTAAGTGTTTTTTGGGCTTATTGCCGGCGCCCGCTGAAATTCTTAACGTTTTGCTCTCTGGCAAGGCGTTAAGAAGGTACCTATGTAAGGGACCGGCAGGGTGCGTTGCCTCTTTAGCCGTCAGGAAAGGCTTGTCGTGAACAATCTTCGCAATCTGGCTCTCTGGATCATCATCGCGTTGTTGCTGGTCGCCCTGTTCAACATGTTCCAGGGCACGGGCAGCCACCAGAACACGAGCCAGATGAGCTTCAGCCAGTTCAACGAAGATGTGAACCAGGGGCTGGTGAAGAAGGTCACGGTCCAGGGCGATCAGATCACCGGCGAGCTCTCCAGCGGCCAGCAGTTCACCACGACCGTTCCGCCCAACGAATCCCAGATCAACGAGCGCATGCTCCAGCACAAGGTCGACGTGACTGCGAAAGCGCCGGACGACGGCATGCCCACGCTGATGAGCATCCTCATCAACTGGTTCCCGATGCTGCTTCTGATCGGCGTGTGGATCTGGGTGATGCGCCAGATGCAGGCGGGCGGCGGCCGCGCCATGGGCTTCGGCAAGAGCCGCGCCAAGCTGCTGACCGAGCGTCAGGGCCGCGTGACGTTCGAGGACGTCGCAGGCGTGGACGAGGCCAAGGAAGAGCTCAAGGAAATCGTCGACTTCCTGAAGGACCCGCAGAAATTCCAGCGGCTTGGTGGCCGCATTCCCAAAGGCGTGCTGCTGGTCGGCCCGCCGGGCACCGGCAAGACCTTGCTGGCGCGCTCGATCGCCGGCGAAGCGAACGTGCCGTTCTTCACGATCTCGGGTTCGGACTTCGTCGAGATGTTCGTCGGCGTCGGTGCGTCGCGCGTGCGCGACATGTTCGAGCAGGCGAAGAAGAATGCGCCGTGCATCGTGTTCATCGATGAAATCGACGCGGTTGGCCGCCATCGCGGCGCCGGTCTCGGCGGCGGCAATGACGAACGCGAGCAGACGCTGAACCAGTTGCTCGTCGAGATGGACGGCTTCGAGACCAACGAAGGCGTCATCCTGATCGCGGCGACGAACCGCCCCGACGTGCTCGACCCGGCGCTGCTGCGTCCGGGCCGTTTCGACCGCCACGTCGTGGTGCCCAATCCCGATCTTGGCGGTCGCGAGAAGATCCTGCGCGTACATATGCGCAAGGTTCCGCTGGCGCCGGATGTCGATCCGAAAATCATCGCGCGCGGCACGCCCGGTTTCTCCGGCGCCGATCTCGCCAATGTCGTGAACGAGGCTGCATTGCTGGCCGCCCGCCGGGGCAAGCGCGTCGTCACCATGAGCGAACTGGAAGATGCCAAGGACAAGGTGATGATGGGCGCCGAGCGCCGCTCGCTCGCCATGTCGGACGAGGAGAAGAAGCTCACGGCGTATCACGAAGGCGGTCATGCCTTGGTGGCGCTGCATGTGGAAGGCTCCGACCCCATTCACAAGGCGACGATCATCCCGCGCGGCCGCGCGCTGGGCCTGGTCATGCGTCTGCCGGAGCGCGATCAGCTTTCGCTCACGCGCCAGAAGATGATGGCCGACCTCTGCGTCGCTTTCGGTGGCCGCATCGCCGAGGAGCTGATTTTCGGCCACGACAAAGTCACCACGGGCGCGCAGAGCGATATTGAGCAGGCAACGCGCATGTCGCGCGCCATGGTCACGCGTTACGGCATGTCTGACGAGCTCGGGCCGATCTCCTACGGCGAGAACCAGGAGGAAGTGTTCCTCGGTCATTCCGTGTCGCGCACCCAGAACGTGTCGGAAGAGACCGCGCGGAAGATCGATGCGGAGATCCGCCGCATCGTCGACACGACCTACAGCCGCGCGCACGACATCCTCACATCGCATCTCGACGATCTGCACACGCTGGCGCGCGGGCTTCTCGAATACGAGACGCTGTCGGGAGACGAAATCGTGGCGCTGCTCAAGGGCATCCCGCCGGTGCGCACGCCGTTCGAGGAGCCCGAGCCGCCGCGCACACCGGGCGCCAGCGTTCCGGCTGCCGGCCGTCCGCGCGGGCCCGTGATCCCGACTCCCGAGCCGCAACCGGGACGGTGAATCAGAAGCCAGAAGTCGGAAATCGGAAATTGGACGTCGTGAAGGCGGGCGGGTTCCGACTTCTGAATTCTGACTTCCGACTTCCGCGCACGCTCGGCATCCTGAACATGACGGAGGATTCGTTCTCCGACGGCGCGAAGTATCTGGCGCCGGATGCCGCACTCGCGCATGGCCGCGCGCTGATGGCGGATGGCGCGGACGCATTGGACATCGGCGCGGCGTCGTCCAATCCCGATGCCAAAGCGGTGCTTCCCGAAATCGAAATCGCACGTCTCGGTGCGGTGATCCCGACGCTGAAGGCGGAAGGTGCATCTGTTTCCGTCGACAGCTTCGCGCCTGAGGTGCAGCGCTGGGCGCTCGACCAGGACGTCGACTACCTGAACGACATCCAGGGATTTCCGGATGCAGACCTCTATCCTGCGCTCGCAGCGTCGAGCGCGAAGCTGATCGTGATGCATTCCGTGCAGGGCCGCGGACCGGCCACGCGTGTTCATGTACCGGCCGATACCATCATGGATCGCATCCTCACGTTCTTCGATGCGCGCATTGCTGCCCTCACATCCGCGGGCATCGCGCGCGATCGCCTCATTCTCGATCCCGGCATGGGCCTTTTCCTCGGCACGGACCGGGACGCGTCATTTACCGTGTTGCGCGGAATCGGTGCCCTAAGGTCCAAATTCGGACTGCCGGTCCTGATCTCGGTCTCCCGCAAATCCTTCCTGCGGCGGCTGACGGGCCGCGGTCCGCAGGAGGCGCTGGCCGCCACTCTGGCCGCGGAAATCTTCGCTGTTTGTCAGGGTGCGGACTATCTCCGGACCCACGAGCCGAAGCCGCTCAAGGACGCCCTGATCACCTGGTCGGCATTGACGGGCTGAAACAGCCGGTAACCTCGCGTGAAGGTTTTCTGCTCGCACCGCGCCAAAGCGTTCTGGTATGGTTGTTGAACGCCCGCCAGAACACCAAGAGGCCTTTGGACTGATGACGACACGCAAGCTTTTCGGTACCGACGGCGTGCGCGGTCCCGCGAATTCCCATCCCATGACACCGGAGATCGTGATGAAGGTCGGCATGGCGGCCGGCCGCCTGTTCACGCGCGGCGAGCATCGCCATCGCGTCGTGATCGGCAAGGATACGCGGCTCTCCGGCTACATGATCGAGTCCGCGCTGGTGTCTGGATTCACCGCCGTCGGCATGGATGTGTTCCAGTTCGGTCCACTGCCGACGCCGGCAGTCGCCATGCTGACGCGCTCGTTGCGCGCCGACCTCGGCGTGATGATTTCCGCCTCGCACAATCCGTATCACGACAACGGCATCAAGCTGTTCGGTCCGGATGGCAACAAGCTCTCCGACGAGATGGAGCTGAAGATCGAAGCGTTGATGGCCAACGGACTGGAAAAGGGTCTGGCCCCTCCAAATCGCCTCGGCCGCGCGAAGCGCGTCGACGATTCCCAAGCGCGCTACATCGAATTCGTCAAAGGCACGTTCCCCAAGCAGCTGCGCCTCGACGGCATGCGCGTGGTGATCGATTGCGCCAACGGCGCCGCCTACAAGGTCGCGCCGGAAGTGCTGTGGGAATTGGGCGCCGAAGTGTTCAAGATCGGCGTGTCGCCGGACGGCTTCAACATCAACCAGGATTGCGGATCGACGGCGACTGATGCGATGCGCGCCAAGGTGCGCGAGATGCGCGCCGATTTCGGCATCGCGCTCGACGGCGACGCCGATCGCGTGGTGATGGCGGACGAGAAGGGCCGCATCATCGACGGCGACCAGATCCTCGCGCTGATCGCGCGCTCGTGGTCGAAATCGGGCGATCTCAAGGGCGGCGGCGTGGTCGGTACCGTGATGTCGAACATGGGGCTCGACCGGTTCCTCACCGGCATGAAGCTGAAGCTGGCCCGCGCAGCCGTCGGCGACCGCTACGTGATCGAGCAGATGCGCAAGGGCGGATTCAATGTCGGCGGCGAACAGTCCGGCCACATCATCCTGAGCGACTTCTCCACCACGGGCGATGGCCTGGTCGCGGCGCTGCAGGTGCTGGCGGTGCTGGCAGCGGACGGCAAGCCGGCCAGCGAAGCGGCGAAGCTCTACGAGCCGATGCCGCAGATTCTGGAGAATGTGCAGTTCCGCAACGGCTCCCCGCTCGAAGATGCCAAGGTGAAATCGCTGATCGAGGCGAGCACGGCGCGGCTGAACGGCAAGGGCCGCCTCATCGTGCGCAAATCGGGCACCGAGCGCGTCATTCGCATCATGGCCGAGGGCGAGGACGAGGGTGAGCTGCGCGATGTGGTGCGCGGTCTTGCGGAGATCGTGCGGGAAGCCGGCATTTGAGCGACAGGCCGCCGCGCCTTCTCATCATCTCGGGATCGG